>JASLZV010000052.1 GCA_030754715.1 Phycisphaerae bacterium | reverse complement strand
GCCCTTTGTCCACACCAGATCGATGTAGTCGGCGCGTTTTGCGATATCAGACGTGGGCACGTACACCACGTCGCCGTCTTCCAACCACACGTCGAAGCGATACTTCGACGCGTCGGCCACCACGGGCTTGCCGAACGAGCTCTTGCGATTCTCCAGCAGTTGGTACACGTTGATCACCGCGATCTCCGGACGCGCCAGGTGACGCCGGCGCGTCAGCGCGACCATGCTCAACTCGGCCCGCCCGGGCAGGTACCCACCCGCCTGTGCAATCGCCTGCAGCAGCGTCATCTCGCTGATGGCTGAAGCCCCCGTCTCTTCGATGTTCACCACCGGACCAGGCCTGCTGACCTCGCCAAACACAAACACGCGGAGAGGCGAGACCGATTGCACGTTGACCGTTACCTCCAACTCATCCAGCCTGATCTCCTGATACGCCTTGTTGAGCACCTCGCGCAGTTCGCCGATGGTCCGCCCGGCCGCACGCGTGTTCACAATGAACGGCAGCGAAATGGTCCCATCGGGCGTGACGGGCACCAAGCGGCTCTGGCCGCGCGGGGAGGTGCGGATTGCATCCTTCAACTCGCGAATCTTGACGTTCGATTCCTTGAAACTCACCGTGATGGTGGGATCCTTAAGGAACTTACCGTATAGCACCACCAAGTCCCCGTGCACGTCCTCGATGGTTCTGCCAAACGCCTTCACCGACCCGACCAGGTCCAGGTGCAGGTTCCCGTCGGAGTGGACCTGCTCGGTCTGGTTCAGGAACGTTTCGTGGGGGAACCGAATCACCATTATGTCCTGTATCTTGATCTTGTATGACTCGGTCTTTCGGTAGCGGATGTGGTAGATCACTTCCAGGGCGTCCCCCTCCCGCAGCCGGTACTCCCGGCGGAGGATGTGTCCCACGGGCGTTTCCTGCATCCCCCAGTCCTTCTGCAGAAACTCCGGTGGTACCTTGGAACCTTTTTCCGCCGGTGCACATCCGGCCAATACCGCTGCCGCCACGATAACAGCACTGCAAGCATATCCCAACCTGATCATGGCCTCACCTCATTGTCCTTACCGTCACATATGCGTCGACCTGGAATCTCTTGATTCGCACGAGCGCCTCGTCGGCCTCGCGATGCGTATCATAACACCCCACCACCACAACGAAAAGCGCCTGTCCAGCAGAAATTATTGGTATCACGTCGGCCGCCTGTTCCCGGTCCCGCAGGCGTCCGGCCAGTGCGTCGGCGCGTCCCTTGCCGGAAAACGCCCCCACCTGCACCGTCCAGGCCACCGCATTAACTCTGCGGTCCGCGCGCCGGGCCAACTCCGTGCCCCCAAAGTACTCTACCACCTGGTGAAACTGCCGATCCGCCTGGTGCCATTTGCCAAGGCGCTGGTACACGCAGCCCAGGCGGTAGTGTGCGTGATCGCGTGGGGCCTTGCCCGCCCGGGACTGTGAAATCGCCCCGCTGTACATTTCTTGGGCCACAGCCAGGTCATCGGCTTCAAACGCCAGGTCGCCCAACGCCAGCATGGCATTCACACGCACATCGGCGTCCTTTGAGTACTCCAGCGACTCGTCCAGATCCCCGCTCCCCCCGGCCAGGTCCTTCAGACCCAGCCTCGCCTTGCCGCGAAGGTAGTACGCCCTACCCACCTGGCGGCTGCCGCCGTGCTCGCGCAGAAACCGGTCCATGTCCTTCACTGTTGCAGCGTAGTCCCCGCGCGACAGGCTGGCCGTCGCCCGTGTCAACAACTCTTTGGCCTGAGGCGTAAGTTGCCCATTACACCCGGCCACCGGTGTCATCACCAACGTGCAGGCCCACATAAGCATCCGCGATCCGCGGTCCATCCATAACACTCCCACGCGTGCCGGCAAGATCTGTCAACACACCATCATACCCTACCGGATTCTCGTCATATGTCCCACAGAAACTTAAGGTGTCCCACAGAAACTTAAGGCTTTCAAGCCAATGAACATGTATCGCAGGTGTTTGGCCTGCATGCTATCCGAGATTGCCTCAGATAATAACAAACAGGACGAATGTGGTGAGGCGGACGGATTACGCCGCGGCCCATTGCTCAAAGGCGAACCGCAGAATCCCGATTGAGGCCGTGCGCCGTCAGCGGGCCGGGCGGTGGGAGGATTTGGTATCGGAGTGATTGAAGGTGATCTCGCGCCGAGGGCCTTTTCGGCCGAGGCGGCGGCAGGCATCCAACGCCAGGTTGACGTAGTGGTCGCAAATCGGCTCGTCGGTGAGGCCTAGTTTTCTGGCGGCCGAGGCAACGCCCCGGGCGGCGGCGGCTTCGATCTCCACGAAGCGGCCGAGGATCGGAAGCTCGTCCAGCTCCACCCGACAGCGGCCGAGGCGATACCTGGCGCGGCGCTTCTGAATCTTCAGGGTCAATTCCAACCCCAGGGCGGCGAGGATGTCGCCCAGGGCCCGGTCGTCGTCAAAGCGGGTCTGGATTTCCTTTCGGACTTTGACGCGGCTGCGCGGGCAGACAGGACCCTTATACGTCAGCAGCGGGCGCGTGTCGGAGAGCCCCTTTGCCGCACCGCGACCCCTGCGCAGACGACGGGTGAGACGGATGCGGAGGCCGCTATCGCCGTGCAGCAGATCGCGCCCGGACGTGTCGTAGTAAAGATCAGTCTGGAGAACTGTGCCCAAGTACGTCGCGCCGGCTCTGCCCATCGCCCTGCGAACCGCTGCAAAAGTGTCCACCTTGTACTTGGCTTCGATCTCGTCGGCCATGACCGCAATTGTATCCTAATCGGGGCAAACATTGCAGCGCCGAGCCATTATAACCTCCAGCCGGGACGAACCGCCCAACAGCAACTGAGCGCAACGACCAGACCAGGGCAAGATACTTCCCCGCCCCGGCTGCGTGGCCGGAATCATAAGATTTTTCTCTTGCGATCCGGGCAGCAGTTATCTATAGTCCGCCGCCGCCGGACGCTGATGACGGACAAGAAAATAAAACCACCCATGAGGTAACTGATGCACTACCCCCATAGGATTTCAAAACGTAAACGGCTCCGAAAGCACGGTTTTCGCGCCCGCATGCGGACCGCCAGCGGCCGCAAAATCATCAACCGCAAGCGCCGCAAGGGCCGAAAGGTGCAAGTGGTTTGAGGTGCTTCGGCATTAAACTCGCGATGGTTTCCGTTCCCTGCCAATCGCAAGCAATAAGGGCAACCCAGTCGCACATCGCACGAACTCTCACTTCGTTCAACAAGAGCCTGCGGATGATCAAACGTAAGGCTTTCCTGTTCTGCCGGACTTCCTCGCAGGCCACAATCTCTGCGGCCCAATACCCCGTTACAGGCCGCAGGCCTTTCGCAGGGCCTTGGTCATGTCGGTTCTTTCCCAGGTGAAGTTCCTGCCTTTTCGCCCGAAGTGCCCGTCGTGGGCAGTTTCCATGTAGATCGGGCGCAGCAGGTTCAGGTGATTGATGATCCCCCTGGGGTCCAGCGGAAACAGATCCATGACGGCCTTTTCGAGCACGTCCAGATCGATCGCGGCCGTCCCTTCGCAGTCCACTAGAACACTGGTTGGCTGCGGGACGCCAATGGCATATGACAACTGGATCTCGCAGACCCTGGCGAGTTTGGCAGCCACAATGTTCTTGGCAACGTAGCGGGCCATGTAACTTGCGGAGCGGTCCACCTTGGAGGGGTCCTTGCCGGAGAACGCCCCACCGCCGTGTGCGCCGCGCCCGCCATAGGTGTCGACGATAATCTTCCTGCCGGTCAGCCCGGTGTCTCCGAACGGACCGCCGATCACAAACCGCCCCGTGGGATTGATGTGGAACTTAATCCGGCGGTTCCACAGTTGGGGGCACTCGACCGTCACGATCGGCTTGATGACCTTGTCGATCAGGACCTTGCGGGCCTTCTCGGACATGTTGCCGGTTCGGGGGTTGATTACCGCTTCGGTGTGCTGGGTGGACAACACGACGGTATCAATTCGCTTTGGCGTGCCGCCTGTGTACTCGATGGTGACCTGGGTCTTCCCGTCCGGCCGGATCCAGTTCACCTCTCCGGATTCGCGGACCTGGGTGAGTTTCTCGGTCAACCGATGGGCCAAGTAGATCGGCAGCGGCATCAGCACGCTGGTCTCGTCACAGGCAAAGCCGAACATCAGGCCCTGGTCTCCGGCGCCCTGGTGCCGGTTGACGCTCTTGCCGGATGTCACGCCCTGAGAAATGTCAACCGACTGGCTGTGCAAGGTAGCCAGCACGGCGCAGGAGCGGTAGTCAAAACCGACTTCCGGATCGTCGTAGCCGATTTTCTTGATGACGTTTCTGGTGGTCTGTTCGGCGTTCTGGAGGGCCGCCTGGGCCTTGGGATTATGGACGGTAATCTCGCCGCTAAGCACGACCAGACCGGTGGTGACCAGCGTTTCGCAGGCCACACGGGCGTGGGGGTCCATGGCCAACAGGCTGTCCAGAATCGCATCGGAAATCTGGTCGGCAACCTTATCGGGATGCCCTCTGGTTACCGATTCACTCGTGAAAAAGTGCGACTTGCGCGGTTTTCGGCGGGTCATGGTCGGCTGCTTCCTTTCTTCCGCGGGCAACCCGCGGACAAGCCTGTGCCTCAAAACCGGGGAGTCTATCGCACCGCAGAGGTGTTTGCAAAGGACAAATGCGCCCGGCCGGTCGTGGCGGCGCGAACCCCAGCCAGCGCGGATGTAAACACCCTGCAAATTTCCCCACCAATGGCCTTGACAGCAGCGGCGGGCGAATCTATACTCCCCCGCCTTATATAGAGGCCGGGGAGCCAATGTCCGCCCCGGCCGGTCCGGCAACTTGTTGAGGATTTCACCGTGGCCAAGAAGGCAGATAAAGGAAAATCGCCCGGCGACAATCGCAAGACGGGGGCAAAGCAAACCTCCGGCAAAAGGACGGCCAAAAAAACCGCCCAAAAGACCGCCAAGAAAATCACCCGAAAAGCGGCCAAGAGCTCCAAGGGTACAAGGAAGACCCTGCGATCAGTCAAGACCCCCCTGACCAAGGCTCAACTCAAGGAATTCCGCCAGATGCTCCTCGACAAGCGCCACTCGATCCTGGGCGATATGAGCGGCATCAAGGCAGAGGCCGCACGCCGCGGTGGGCGCGGCGATGGAAGCGACCTGTCCAACATGCCCACCCATCCGGCCGACCTGGGCACCGACAACTACGAACATGAGTTCTCTCTGGGCCTGCTGGAAAGCGAGCGGGCTCTGCTGGAGGAGATCGACGAGGCCCTCGCACGCATCGAAAACCGGACCTTCGGGATATGCATGGGCACCGGCAAGCGAATCGGCCTGGCTCGCCTGAGGGCGCGGCCGTGGGCCAAGTACAACATCGACTACGCCCGTATGGTGGAAAAGGGCTTGGTTCACCCCGACGAGCCGGACGAAGAAGACCTATAACCCCCGTTCTGGAGGATGCGCCACCTTGCCCAACAGCAAAAAACAGGCAAACCCTCCGGCCTCCAGTCCCCCCGCCGCCCTGCACCAGCGCGCATTGCGAAGCCCTCTGGCCGTCATCGTGTTCGCCGCGGTGGTTCTGGTGTCGCTGGCGGGCGACCTTCTCACCAAGCACTATGTCTTCCAGACCCTGCTGGACGACCCGCAACTGCCTTGGCGTATCGAGCAAATCCGGCACGCCGCGCCGAAGACGACCGGCCGTCCTGATGTCCGCGAAATGCTCCACATGCTTGACCTGCACCGCCAGATCTGCCCTGGGGTCAAGTTTACCCTCTCGGCCAACCCGGGCGCGGTGTTCGGCACGGTGATGCATGAATCCCAGACTGTCCACCGACTGATTGTGGGCCTGGCCACCGCAGCCACTACAGTGTTGGTGCTGTATTTCTTCGGCACCTCCGGGCGCCGAGCCTGGGGACTGCACGTGTCGATGGCGTTCATCCTAGCTGGAGCGCTGGGCAATCTGTATGACCGCCTGTTCAGCAGCATCTCCCTGCCGGTGGTGGCCCCGATCCGCCACAACGTCCGTGACTTCATCGACTGCAGCGAGATCGGATATCCGTGGGTATTCAACGTAGCCGACATGCTGCTGGTTGTCGGCGTGGGTGTGCTGGCCCTGCGATGGATCATCTCGGGGCGAAAACAGAAAGCCGGGAGCTGAAACCCACCCGCCGCCTGCCTTCAGGCACCCGGCGCCGAAGCGCGGAGACAGCAATTCCGGCAGGAGGCCCTGGCGTGGTAACACACAGGAGGCGACGCCGGCAAGGGAAACGGGATTACCGGCCGGATTGGTTGGACCACAGGATTCTCATATAATCCTTGGTAAGGAACATATCATGGCGACCAAAGTAACGTCTTTCCGGCGAAACGGATTTTTCGCCTGTCTTTGTATGCTGCTGCCGATTATCTCTCCGTGTGGCGTCGCACATGGTGTCCCGCCGGTGCTGCCGCTGCCGCCGGGACTGATACCCCCAAAGCCAAAGCCCACAACGCAGCCCGCCAAGACGGCCGAACCGGTGGTAACGATCACGCTGGTGTCACATCAGGATCCGCTGCCGAGTGTCGTGACAACGGACAAAAAGAATGACGCCGCTGCTGCCGAAGACTTGTGCCATTATCTTTCCCGAGTCACCAGCCGCGAGATTACCGTTGTCCAAACACCGGGATCCAAAGGTGCGATCATCCACGTGGGCCGGGACGCATTCGTCAAGCAGCACGCCCCGAAAATCGAAAAACTGTTCGCCGACGGCTACATCATCAAATATGTAAAATCCGGCGACAGGGTCCACCTCATCCTGGCCGGCAAGTTGCCCGCCTCGTCCCAGTGGGCGGTGGAACAGTTTCTCCGCGACTACTGCGGCGTTCGCTGGCTGTTTCCCGATCCGGTCTACGGGGAGGTGGTCCCCGCACGGTCCACGATTGCCTTCAACAGCGACCTGTCAAAAACCTACGAACCGCACTATAGCAAAAGAGCCGACCTGGCCATGTACTATCACAATCGCAACCGTACGGGTCTGCGTCTGCGCCCGGGCGGGATCGGACAATACGGGGGCCATGCGATCCAGGCGGTTTTTAAAAGCGATGAATACAGGGATCATCCCGAATGGTTCGCATTCTTCGCGGGAAAGCGCCAGTGGTGGAAGTATGGAAACGGCTGGCAGATTTGCACCACGAACCGCGAAACGGTCAAGCATATGGTCAAATACGTGCTTGACTACTTCAGCAAAAATCCCAAGGCGCTGACATGCTCGGTCGGCCAAAATGACGGGGCCGGATGGTGCGAGGGTCCACAATGTAAAAAGTTCATCCACTCCACCGGCTACACGACCACCGAAGTATGGTTTCACTGGGTCAACCAGGTAGCCAAAGAGGTCGGCAAAAAATACCCCGACAAGTGGATTGAGGCCCTGGCCTATTCCGGCACGGCAAAGCCGCCGCGATTCAAACTGGCGCCCAACATCGCCATTACCAAGACCATCGTCAGCAAAGAAGAACTCAAGATGGCCGAAAACTGGATGAAGGTCTGCCGATCGGTGAACCTCTATTCGTATATGTACGGCAGCTCATTCCTGGGCTTTCGACACTACCCTCATGCAGCCAAGGACTATCTGAAGTGGGGACATGACAAACTCAAAGCATTGGCCCACGTCGGCGAATGCAACGGCGACTGGAGCTTCGACGGCCCGAAGTACCATTACATCCAGGCCCTCCAGTGGGATGTCAACGCGGATGTAAACGAGATTATGAATGACTTCTGTCAACACTCCTACGGCAAGGCGGCCGGGCCGATGCGTGAGTTCTGGGACCGGCTGGAGGAGATATACGAAAGGCGAGGCCGCAAGAAAAGGCTTGCCTTCTATAAACATGTGAGTTGGCAGATGGCCCTCCGGCCGAATCAGGAGTTTCTGCTTTACAGACCTGATGATGTAAAATTTCTCGACAAGTGCATCGCCGCGGCGACCCGCCTGGCCGCCGACGACACCCCGCACGTGCAGTTTCGCGTTGAAAGGATCTCCGACGCGTGGAAATACTACCGCACCATGCTTGTGAGTTTTATGACATACTTCAAGATTCCGCTTTGTCAAAAAATCGCCTCCAGGAGATCCAGGACCGCCGCGATGAAACTGGCAAAAAAGGTCGCCGATCTGCTGGTCACCAGAAAACTCTACTTTGACAAACTGCTGGCGTACAAGCACATCAACCGCCGCATGGCCCTTCCATCTTACTGGGCCTTTGCGGTGGGGATTACCATCTTCAGCCACGAAAAGGCCCTGATTGATGACTTGTGCACCTCCGTCAGCCTGTCCATGAGAAAGTCGCTGGGAACCAGGAGAACATTGGACTTCTGGCACAAGGTCCAGCCGTCCGACAGTTTGTACGAAACCGCCAGGATGCAGATCTACGCCCTGACACGCAGGAGAAAAAAGTTCAATCTGCTGATAAACCACGATTTCGAGACGGGAAACTTCAAGGGCTGGGCCGCCAGCGGCGGCAGGATCAACGTAATGAGAACACGGGCCTATAAAGGCAAATATGCCGCACGCACAGGGCGCACTCACAGCGAATGCGCCACGATATCTCAGAGGGTGGCAATTCCCGCCGGTGGGCTATATCGCCTTACGGTCCGGGCAAACATAGGCAAGGTCCGCGAGGACAATGCGCCGCCGGGAATAACCATCGAGTGCTACCAGGGAACCCGGATGCTCTGGACCCCCCCGACCCGCTATACGATACATCCCAACCAGAAATCGGGCGACTGGGCCAAACTCGTGTCCATTCTCGATGTCCCGAACGAGACAGATTCGGTTCTCGTCAGGCTCAACAAGTGGATCTCCGACGGCACGGTCTTCTGGGACAGCGCCATCTTCGAAAGAATGCTGCCCCGGGAGCGATCACAAGAGTAGCACGACACGTTCCCCCACAGCGTAACAGGATCTCCACGCCTTTGCGCCCGCGATACATTTGAAACCGCCGGCGGCGGCTCGG
>JASLZV010000051.1:1322-8977 GCA_030754715.1 Phycisphaerae bacterium | reverse complement strand
CGTCGAAGTCCAGTTCCGGTGTGGTTTGGTGGCCGGTCATCGCCGTGGTGGAATTGTCCAGGATGATGAAGGTGATGTCCTGACCGAGTTTGACGGCCTGGCTGATGGCCAGCGCCCCGGAGTGGAAGAACGTGGAGTCGCCCATGAAGACGACTTCCTTGTTGTCTAGGAACGGGTCGGTGCCGCTGCCGGTTGCCCCCCCCAGGCCCATGCCCGACAGGTCGTGCATTAGATTGTTGTTGGGTGGAAACATCAGCATGGTGTAGCAGCCGATGTCGCCGTGGAACAGAAGGTCCACCGGCCCGCTATTGTGGACCCGCTGCATGTAGCGGCCGTCCATGAAGCTGTTCTTGATTTCCAGACACAGGATGGACGAATCGCGGTGCGGGCAGCCCGGGCAGAACGTGGGAAGGCGAACCGGAAATTTGCCCACGTCGGCCTTGCTGACGGTGTCGAGGGTCTCGATTTCGCGATCGAGCGATGCGGCAGTCGACGAACCGTCAACCAATTTCACCAACGGTACGAGGCGTTCGATCAGGATGGAGGGGTGCAGGCCTCGAGTTGCCGGCAGGCCCGCCAGATCGCCGGGGAACTCCTTACCCCACAGTTCCACGTCTCCGCTGGCCTGTCCGCTCTGCCGCGCCCGGGTGACTATTTCGGAGATTTGCTCTTCCATGAACCCGCGACGTTCTTCCACCACGACCATCCGCCGGCATTGGGCGGCCAGTTGGCCCACCAGGTCCGGATCGATCGGATAACTCATCCCGAACTTGAGGATCGGGTAGCGGCCCAGCAGGCCCGCCTCAAAGAGGGTCTGTACGAGGTACCCGTGGGCCAGCCCGCTGGTAACGAAGCCCAAGGGTTTCTTGTCGTGGGATTCGTTGGGATAGTGGATGCGGTTAAGGCCTAGGTCGCGGGCGGCCCGGAGGGCTCGGCCGTGCCGCACCGTCAGCGATTCTTCCTGCCACCAGGTCCTCGGCGGCAGCAGGACACGCTTGTCGAGGTCGATCTGGGCCGTCTCCAGGTTTAGTTTCTGCCGGGTGTTGAAGGTGGGATATTGGTTCGGTCGGCACTGCACCGACCCGCCTCCGTCGGCCAGGTTGGTGGTTAGAAGGTAGCCTATGTACAGTTCCGAGCGCCGCGAGATCTTGAAGCTCAGATCCACGAAGTCCTTGATCTCCTGTGGGTCGGCCGGCTCGATGACGGGTATGTGGAGGTGTTTGGAGATATAGCGGCTGTCGGCCGGAACCTGGGTGGAGTCGGACCAGGGGTCGTCGCCGTAGATGACGATGGCCCCGCCGTCCTTGTGGGCTCCGCTGAGGTTGCCCAGGGCCAGGGCGTCGGCCGCAACGTGCACTCCGACGCTCTTCATGCAGACGATGGCCCGGCAGGCGACGGCCTGGCTGCCGTTGAGCATTGCGATGGCCAGCGCCTCGTTGTTGTTGATGGTACAGCGGATGCCTTTTTCGATGAACAGGTCCTTGATGTGAACCATGGTGTCGAAAAAGCCGGCGATCGGGCTGCCTGGGTAGCCGCCCAGCAGATGCACACCGCCTTCGGCCTCCAGCGCGCCCTTCAGCAGGAGTTCGGTGCCTGTGAAGATTTCCGAACCTTTGCCGGTGAGAAATCTGGGATCGACCTTCATGACGAGGTTATTTTATAAAAATCCTGATAAATCCCCAAACAATTCTGTGTCCTTCGGCGGCAGCAAGTCGTTGCCATGGTGGCTCAGGGGCAAACGGGACGCCCGCCGCGAGGACTATTGGGGCCGCCGCGCACTTGACGAAACTTATCCGGACTTGCTTACGGTATATGATGGGGGCTTTGGCCCCACTTGAGTTTTGCGGTGAGGGTCTGAAAGAACCCACGGCCGGGGTGTGGGATGATCCGCGCGTCGGTGGCGGCCCGGCGGACCTCCACGACGTCGCCGTCGCACAGCCCGCAGCTGACCTGCCCATCGACGATCACGGTGGTTCCCTCGTTTACGCTGGCGGCGGTTATCCGAATGGGCTGGTCGGCTTGCATCAGGATCGGCCGTATCGAGAGGGTGTGTGGGGCGATGGGGGAGATAACCATTGCGTTGAGGGTCGGCTCAATAATCGGCCCGCCGACCGACATGTTATAGCCGGTCGAGCCGGTCGGCGTGGCAACGACCACGCCGTCACCAAGATATTGAGCGATCTGCTCGCCGCTGCGGACAACATGCAAGTCAATCATTCGGAAAGGCCGGCCGGCCGAGATCGCCACCTCGTTGGCCGCCGGCGAGCAAAAAGTGTGGCGGCTGCACTGGGATATGGATACCTCCAGCATCATGCGATGTGTGGGCGGGACCTTTCCGGCAAGGATGTCGTCGAAGTGCTTCTGCATGTGTTCGACGTTGAACTCGGCCAGGAAACCGAGTTTGCCCATGTTTACGCCCAGCAAAGGGGTGTCTGTGCCGGCCATCGCCCTGGCGGCCGCCAGCAGCGTGCCGTCTCCGCCGAATACGATACACAAGTCCGCCGCCCCCACGTCCGCCGGTACCGGTTCGTTGGCCGGCAATATAGCCGTCACGTCCGCACGCTGCTTGAACCACGGGCGCAGCGACTCTATCCGGTCGGCCACGCCTGCCTTGGACAGGTTGGCCAGAATGAGCAGCTTTTTCCTCTTCTGGGCCATGATTGATATCGTATCGTGGGCGGCGGCGGCGGCCAATCATTTTTGCGTGTCCACATCGGGACGGTTCGACGTTCTCGATCCGTGATTCCCAACCCCCAATCCCGGGTCCTATTGCGTTCCGCCCAATTGTCCCCGCGAGCCGAGATAGAATTGCTGGCCGCTGGTTATCGTCAGGTTCGGGTCGATTTTCCGCGCCAGTTCTTCGGCGCTGTCGGCGAAGAGAGGCGAGATTTCGATGGCGGCGGCAACTTGTCCTTCGGCGTCACGTGGAACGGCCACCCCCGCGGCCTCCAGCCAGGCAGCTGCCCGCCGCACCTGGTCGCGCAGGGCGGTCAAGGGCGAATCGATCCCTCGGGCGTTCTTAACGGGGCTGAACTCCTCGTTGCGTTCCGTCTGGAGGATCAGCGTTTTGTCGGTCAGGGCCATCGCGTCGAAGATGAACATCTCGAGTTTGACGGCATTGGGCCGGGCGGGCTTGACGGTCTTGCCGGCCGGGTTGACGTACGGGACCGTCTTTTCTGCACGGTGCAGCGGAAGATCGCACCGCCGGCCTTTGGTAAGGCGTTGGACGAACGATCGCGACAACACGTGGACCGCGATGGACCCGACGGAGAACCGGAGGCGCCCGTTCTCGCTGGTGGCCCTGGCCAGTTCCTTCGGCATGTCGGAGTACTCGATAACGGTCACCTTGCCGTCGACAACGCAGAAGTTGCCGAGTTTTTCCATCGCCTCGCGTTTCGGTACGGCTTTGGCGCTCATCTCGGCGTCGCGCAGATCGTGCAGGCCAAGAAAGAGCTGGTCGATGCAGCGCACCAGCGGATTGTCAACCTGAAAATAACTTATGAGTTCGACGCCGCGTTCGGCCATGTCGTCCAACGCCCCGCTTTGCTGCAGGGCCGGCAGGCTGCCGCCATGCCCGTTGGGGCTGTCGGCCAGCGAACCTTTTGAGGTCAGCAGTAACTTGCCGTCGAAGCCGATTGCGGGCACCGTGCCCTGCGGGAACAGCATCACGTCATCGGCGTTGAGCCCGAAATGATGATTGCGGCGGAAGAAGGCCCGCGTGGGCACGTGGTTGTCCGGGCTGGTCAGGACGTACCACGGGATGGATTTGCCGCTGCGATTGGAAGCGGCCCGGATCTGTTCGGCGAATACCTGGAACAGGGGCTTGTGGGCCACCGGGGTGGCTTCGAAGCAGCCCTTGGGGCCTTGGTGACCCAGGCGGGTTCCCTGACCTCCGGCGACTACAAAGGCCGCTACCTTCCCCGCCTTCAGCAGTTCGGTCCCTCGGCGGCGGGCCTGTTGGTATTCCTTTGCCCCTGACCGGTCTGCGGGTCTGGCTGGAAGAACCTGCGGCGGAACGAGTTGGCCGCCGATAAATACGGCCTGTTTACCCTTGAGGCATTTGTCGATGAGGGCGTCGAGCAGATCGAAGTCTATGGCGGCCAGTTGCCTCAGCAGGGCCTCCTGCTGAGGTTGGGGAAGTTCGTCCCAGAACCGCAGCAGATGTGATTGGCCGCGAGCCTGGAGCGCCTGTTTGATGGTCGCCAGGTCTGTCATGCCGCCGGTTCTCCCTGGACAGGGTGCGAACCCTATGGCGGCTCACCAGTGGGGCCGCCGTACAATGGATATAGGGCTCCGATGGCCTACTGTCAACGGCAAGTCCCGTGGATGGGAGTTTTGTCCTGCCGGCGGCCCGGCAGGATTTTTTCCATTACGCCCTTGTTGCCTTGGCGCTATTTATGCTAGGATAGCGTTTGCGGGGGCTACTCGGCAGGGAGCCGGGTATTGCGTCTTTGGGTAAAGGCCGGTCGAGTTGTCGGCCGAGTCGAGATGTTTCGTAGTCGACACGGTAGCGGAAAGCGAAGGCATAATTATAATTGTTACCCTAGTGTCGCACGGCGTCTCGGCGTATGTTGAGGAGATAGAATCATGCGACGAACGAAAGGCTTCACACTGATTGAGTTGTTGGTTGTGGTTGCCATCATTGGGGTCTTGGCGGCGTTGCTGGTACCGGTGGTGGACAGGGCACGGGAAGCAGCCAAGCAGGCCGCGTGTGTAGCCGGCCTTAACGCTGTCGGCAAGGGCTTCAAGATGTACAACGCTGATGAGGAGCGGTATCCCGTTCTGGCCGTGGACGGCGACCCGGCTACCGCGATCAGTAACACGGTTGACGACATGTGGTCAGGGGCCGACGGCGCCACCACACTTGCGTTGAGCGCGATGAACAATGTGTGGCTAATGATCGCACATGGGGAGCTCTCCGGTGAGGGTTCATTCAAATGTCCCTCGGATAAGACTGAGGACCGCCCCAACACCGACAATAAGTACGGTTGGAGCGACTTGAGCCAATTCTCCTATGACCTTCATTATCCGTATCAGACCAATGGCGGCACGCCCAACCCCGTTCCCCTCGATGAAGACTTGTCCGGGGGGATAGTGATTATGGGTGACAAGAACCCGGGCACCAAGGGCGTCGCGGGCTCTACCAGCGTGACGGCCAATGGCAAGAAGGTGGAAGATGGCGTCACCGACCCGTCCAATCACAAGAAGGATGGTGAGTCGTTCCTGCGGTTCTCTGGGAGTGTCAAGTTCTACAAGAGCACCAAGGACTCCGAATGTGGTTCCGAAAGGGATGACATCTACATTACCGGCGTCGACGGCTCCGGCCCGGTGCCGGTTGCGGCAACTACGGGTCAGGAAACGGACACCTTCCTGGTGCCCAGTACCGACTAACTCGGCAGCGGTGCTGTAGAAATATGTAATCGACGGCGGGGCGGCTCGGAAAGGGCCGTCCCGCTTGTTTCGTTCCCTGGTGCTTGGGGCGCGCGGGAATCCGCGCATGGACCCGTGCAATGCCGTGGGTGTGACGCTATCCTTAATGTGATGCGGGCGCCGCGATATTGTGGCGGGCGGCGCACGAGCGCAGGGCTGGGAAACAGCAACGTGGAACTGAGCATTACCCTGGCAGATTCCCGGAAGTTGGGCGTGTTGTTCGGCCCGGCCGACAAGCACCTCAAACTCATCCGCGACGCACTGGCGGTGCAGATCTTCGCGCGCGAAGGTAAGGTGAAGATCATCGGTCCGGCGACAAACGTCTCCCGGGCGGCGGCTGTCCTTCAGGTGCTTCAACGCGCCGTCCGACACAATCAACCGGTTGACATGGCATCTGTCACCGAGGCCATCAGCGAAGCCGCCTCCGCCACCGGCGAAAAGAAGGCCGATGTCCTGAGGGTGTACGTAGCCGGCAGTCCGGTTTACTCCAAGACACCCGGCCAGCACCGGTACGTGGAGGCCATGCAGGAGTGTGACCTGGTGTTTTGCACCGGTCCGGCCGGCACGGGCAAGACTTACCTGGCCGTTGCGTTTGCCGTGAATATGCTCAAGCGCCAGCAGGCCAAGCGGATGGTTCTGGCCCGCCCGGCGGTGGAGGCCGGCGAGAAACTCGGTTTCCTCCCCGGCGACATGCAGGCGAAGGTTAACCCGTACCTCAGACCGCTGTTCGATGCTCTGCACGACATGATGGATTACGACCAGATCCGCCGCTTCATGGACAACGATGTAATCGAGGTCATCCCCTTGGCATTTATGCGAGGGCGCACGCTGAACGACTCCGTCATCATCCTCGACGAAGCCCAAAACGCCACGGTGGCCCAAATGCTGATGTTTCTGACCCGCATGGGGCATGGATCGAAGATGATCGTTACGGGCGACGACAGCCAGACCGATCTGCCAGACGAGTCGATCAGCGGCATTGTGGATGCCAAGCGAAGGCTGTCGGGCATAAAGGGACTGTCTTTTGTGTGTCTCGAACGGCAGGACATAGTCCGTCATCATCTGGTTCAGAACATCGTCGAGGCGTATGGCCGCGGCGCCCAAAAGGCGAAAACGCAAAATACCAAAACCGAAATCCGAGACAATGTCGAATGAACGGAATTCAAACGTTCCCAAGCGCTCCGGCAAGCAGGCTGTCAGGGCGTCGGGTTTGGTGGGTGCAAACCGCGTTAGGGCGGGCAAGGTGCTGGGTGAGAAGGACTTTCCGGTCTGGACGGAATGTGTCGCAGAGAGTTCGGCGAAAGCCGATATTGATTGCAGCGGTCGGCGAGAGCGATAATGTCGGTGTATCCGATGAACGGGTGGGGCCGCTTTGAGAAGTGACAGGGCTGATGAAGATTCTTGATTCAGCCGCGCAAAAGTGTTGATGATACAGGACTGTTTGCCGAGTTTGGTCGTTGGAGAGTTCGGACTTGTTTGGGACTTAGGAATCGGAGTTTCGAGAGGACATGTGGCCGTTCAAGCGAAAAGTCAAGCAGCGTCGCCTGGAGGTTCGCAAGAAAATCTCGGCTGATGGTCCGTCGCGGTGGCGGCGGTTTCGGCAGAGCGGAGGTGTGGTGTCGGCCCTGCTGGTGGGGGTGTTTTATATCACTGCGTTGATAATGGACGTCTGGCCGGTGGATCCACGGCCATATCGCCTGGGCCAGTACGTGCCGGTGGACATTCTCGCGCGTGTGAATTTCCAGGTGTTGCCTCAAGAGCGCCTGGAGGAGCAGGTTCGCTTGGCCCGAAGCGCTGCGCCCGCGCGGTTCCGGGCCGACGAAGCCGGGATCGATGAAATCATTTCGGTCTTGAAGGCCCTGCCGAGACAGTTGGGAACCACCACCCAGCCGGCGAAGTTGGACGAGGACGTGCGCAAGCGTTTTGCCCTGACACAAGAGAATCTCCCGGCGTGGCAACGGTGTGCGGTCGGCGAGGGCGGCAAGGAATTCGCCGAGAGGCTCCAGGGGCTTGGGACCGCGCTGGGGCAAACGGTTGTCGTTCCCGCCGAAGAGTACCAGGAGCAGCTGACCCGCCGGGCGGGGCAGGTTCTCCTGGTGCGTGGCCGGATGCAGAAACGCCGGGACAAGACGGATATGATTTCGCAGAAGGACGACAGGGGGATCGAAGCGGCTGCAGCCCGCCTGGCAGAGGGGTTTGAGGATGTCGGCATTGCCGGCAGCGTG
>JASLZV010000051.1:0-1312 GCA_030754715.1 Phycisphaerae bacterium | reverse complement strand
TACGACGCAGCCGGCACGTTGAAGGACATGGAAGCCGCGGCAAAGGCAGTGCGAGATAGCCCCCCCGAGGAGGCCTACGATCATTACGTGCCCGGGCAGATCCTGGTGCCCCGCGGCGCAACGGGTGGTAAACCAAAGGTGGGATTGACCAAAGACGAGTTGGACCTGCTGGCCAACGAACACAAGGCCGGAGTGGCCCGGCGAGGCCTTTGGAGGACCGGGGTCAAGACGGTCGGTCGGGCCATCCTCCTGTTGCTGCCGGTCGCGCTGCTTTGTGCGTACATCGTGCGTTATGAGGGGCGCATCGTAACAAATCATTGGCGCGGCCTGGCGATCACCGTGGTGATGCTTTTGATGCTGGCGGTCAACAAGGCGATGGTTTCGGTGCTGCAGTGGAACCCGCACGCCGCGGTGCTGGTGGTGGTGATGATTTCACTGGTGATGACCATCACGTACGACCAGCGGTTTGCGATGGTGATCGCCGCGCTTCTGGCGGTACTGGTGACGCTGCAGTTGCGAGGGGATTTCGGGATGTTGGTCGTGCTGCTCAGCGGGGTGATGCCTTGCGTGTTCCTCCTGCATGAGGTCCGCACGCGCAGCAAGTTGATAGAGATTTCGGCGATCGCATCGGGAGTGGTGTTTGTCGCGCTCTGTGCAGGGGCGTGGTACGCCCAGATGCCTTGGCGGTTCGTGTTGATGGACGGCCTGTGGGCGGTGGGTTTTGCCGTGCTGGCCGGGTTCCTGGTCCAGGGCATACTGCCTCTGATCGAGCGGGCCTTCGGCATCTCCACCAGCATGACGCTGCTGGAATGGTGCGATGCCAGCAAGCCGCTGCTGCGCCGCCTGGCCATGCAAGCGCCGGGCACATACAATCATTCGCTGCAGTTGGGCGCGATATGCGAGGCGGCCGCCGAGGCCATCGGGGCTCGGGGTCTGTTGGTGCGTGTGGGGGCCTACTACCACGATATCGGGAAAACCAACAAGCCCGAATATTTTATCGAAAATCAGAGCCCCGTGCCCAGCAAGCATGATAAACTCTCCCCGGCCATGAGCCGGCTGATTATCACGGCCCATGTCAAAGACGGTCTGGAGATGGTCCGCGAATACAAACTTCCCCCCGTGCTGCGAGAGTTTATCGCCACCCACCACGGAACCACACTGGTGCAGTATTTTTACGATGTTGCCTCACGCCAGCGAAAAGACGATACCGACCGCGGTCCGGACGAAGTCGAGTTCCGCTACCCCGGGCCCAAGCCCTCCAGCAAGGAAGCGGCCATACTCATGCTGGCCGATGCGGCGGAGTCGTCCGTGC
>JASLZV010000050.1:5145-9114 GCA_030754715.1 Phycisphaerae bacterium | reverse complement strand
GCCGGCGTACTGGAAAGCGCCGACGAAGCCCTCATCCATGACTGGCGCCGGCTGCAAACCTCCGACCACTTCTATTACATGTGCACAAAATGGTTCGCCGACGGCGACGTGCACAAGTACTTCAACCCCTACGAATCGCCCTACGACGCCTACATTAATTACATGAATATCCTCGACAACATCCGGGCGCGAATTGCAGCCGGCACATAGGCCGAGGCAAGGAGCCGGGCCGGGCGAGTCCCGCCGCCGTCCGCCGGCAGGATGGCACAGTGCGGCCCGGACGCACCTTTCCTTGTTCTCCCGGGCAACGAGCGTATTATAGAATGTCAATATGGCTGTGTACGAGATCAGCGTTGAAGGTGAGTTTCATGCCTCGCACTCCCTACCGCTTCCGGCTAGCGGGAGAGAGGAGCCTCACGAACACCTGTGGAAGGTGACGGCAACGTTCCGCAGCGACCGCCTGAGCGGCCAGATGGACGTCGTGATTGACTTCGTGGCGGCCCGGGCGGCGATAGAAAAGATCGCCGGCCAACTCGACGGCTGCGACCTGAACTCCATGGCGGCGTTTGCCCACGGTAAACCTTCGGCCGAACGCGTGGCGGAGTACCTGGCCGAGCGTTTACTTGAAGTCATGAGCGAAGCCGACAAATTGTATCGCGTCTCAGTCACCGAGGCCGCCGGGTGTAGCGCGGCGTACTATCCCGGCAAACCGTAGCGCCGATACCTGCCAACTGGAGACCCATAAGAGGCAATGCTGCGGCTAAAGGCCCGTCGCATTTCACCTTTCGGCTTTTGGGCCTCGGTACCACTTGACGGGGGCGGCCAACGGGCCTACGATGTTTTCGGAGCGACTATGAAGTTCAAATGTGACAAGTGTAGCAAGCCTGCGACGATCCACCTTACTGAGATTATCGACGGGGAAAAGATTGAGAAGCACCTGTGCCAGGACTGCGCAGCCACCGAGGGCATCACCGTGAAGGCCGAGGTACCCATCAGCCAACTTCTGGAGGATTTCATCCTTCAAACCGGCATCGAGGCGACAGCCGACGCGGCGGAGGCGACCTGCGAGGTGTGTGGTATGAAGTTCTCGGAATTTCGAAACGCCGGCCTGCTTGGGTGCCCCAACGATTACGACGCTTTCGAAAAGGGCTTGCTGCCTCTGGTGGAACGCGCCCAGGAAGGCGCCACCCAGCACATCGGCAAGGTGCCGCACAACGCGGACGACGCCCAGAAGAGGCAGACGGCCATGCTGCGCCTCCAAGCCGAATTGAAAGGGGCCATCACCGCGGAGAACTACGAGCGGGCGGCTGTCCTGCGAGACCAGATCAAGGAACTGGAGAACGCATGAACCTGGCCGATCTCCTCCATCGCCCCACCGAGTGGCTCCGGGGAACCGGGGCAATAAACGACGTCGTAATCTCCTCACGCATCCGCCTTGCGCGAAACCTGGTCGGCATGCCGTTCCTGACGCGATGTAGCGAAGAGCAACTCCACGAAGTCGAACACCGCCTAAAGAAAAAGATCTTCCAGGCCCGTATGGCCGACGATGTGGCCTATGTTGACATCCCCGCCTCCGGCGAACTGGACCGAAAGTTTCTCGTTGAGCGTCACCTGATTTCCCGCCAGCACGCCGAGGGCAGCCATTCCCGCGGGGTGACCTTCAGCGCCAACGAGACCATGGCGATCATGATCAACGAGGAAGATCACCTTCGCATCCAGATTCTCCGCAGCGGGCTGGAGTTGGACGAGGCAATCGCGGAGATCAACCGCGTGGATCAACTGCTGGAAGAGCAACTGGACTTTGCCTTTCACCGGCGATACGGCTACCTGACCGCCTGCCCCACCAACGTCGGCACGGGCCTGCGGGTGAGCGTGATGGCGCACTTGCCGGCGCTGAAAATGACCGGTGAGATCGAGAAGGTTTTCCGGGCCGCCCGCGATATGCGCCTGGCTATCCGGGGGCTCTACGGGGAAGGCACCGAGGCGACCGGTGACTTCTTCCAGATCTCCAACCAGACCACGCTGGGCAGGTCCGAGCACCAAATCATAAAAGATTTCAGTACCCAGACCATTCCTCATATCATCGACTACGAGCGGCGCGCCCGCCACGTATTGCTCAAGGAACAAACCATAGCCATCGATGATAAGGCACACCGTGCACTGGCCACCCTGCACGCGGCGAAACTCATCAGTTCCGAAGAGACAATGTACCTGCTGTCGCTGGTGCGGTTGGGCATCCATCTGGGGCGCTGCAACAAGATGGATATCGCCACTGTCAACGAATTGTTCCTGCGGACGCAGCCGGCGCATCTGCAGAAAATACATAATCGAACCATGGAACCTCGCGAGCGAGCCGAGGCCCGCGCAACATACATTCACAAACGTCTCGATGCCGTTTAAACGGTTTTGGGGAGAGCCCCCCCCTCGCCGTAGCGTTCGGCGCCGTTGTGCGAGTACGGCGCGGGGCAGCGTAAAATTCAAACTCCGGATTTAGAGCCTGCGGCTGTTCGACTCAAGAAGAATTGTGATTGGCGCGGAATACATGTCCAAAGCGGTTGCAAGAACCTTTCTGTCGGTTCTCAGTCGGTCGTTGCGGCCGGCGGCGTGGGCTCGGGCGCGGCGGGGATACTTTAGTCGCCACGACCTGCGAGCCCTCCAGGCCGACCGGGTGGCCCTGATAGCCTGCCATTGGATCGGCGACACGTTTTGGGCAACCCAAGTCACCGATGCACTGAGGGAACGATTCGCCGGCGCCGAGTTTTTTGCTATAACCAAACCGCTGTGCGCCGACCTGTGGCACGGCCGAATTCCGAACGACCGCGTGCTGCCCGCCGCGGAAGTTATCAGTGACCGCATGCGCGAAAAGACCGGTTTGGGCGCAATTCGCCGCCGGACGGCAGCACTGCGAGAACACCACTTCGATCTGGCAATCGATCTGACCGGCAATCGCTATTCAGCGTACTTCACGTTCATGCTTCGCCCGCGAGTTTCGCTGGGCTTCGACGGCGGGGAACTTGGATGGCTGTATTCGCAGCGCGTGGCGGGTGCCGACCGCCCGGGACGACACCTCAGCGAAAGGCCGTTTCGCGTCATTGAGCCGCTGCTGGCCGGCAGCAAGCATCCATTCGCCTATGCCCTGCCGCTGAAGCCGCCGGTCCCTACGCTGACAACCGAAGCAGCCGCCAGGAGAGCCGGTATCCCGGGCAGGCGATATTTCATACTGGCTCCGGGGGCCGGCTGGCCGGCGAAACAGTGGCCACCCAACCGCTTTGGGGCCCTCGGGCAAGAGTTGGCTGCACGCGGAACGGCGGTTGTGGTGATCGGTTCGGCCGACCAGCGCGACCTGTGTCTGCGTGTGGCCCAGGCCGTGCCCGGAGCGGTTTTATTCATCGGCCAGCCGATCGGCGAGGTCGTGTCGCTTCTGGACGGGGCGGCCGGGGTGGCCTGCAACGATTCAGGCATAGGGCACTTGGCCGCGGCGCTGGGACGAAGGACCGCAGCCATCTTCACCGCGGCAACCGATCCGGCCGTCTGCGCTCCGATAGGCACCGGCGACTGCGCCCGGACCTTCAGCGCGGATGCGGACATTACAGAGATCGCAAACTTCCTGTCGTGATTGGACAGTCCACCCGGGTGCCAAAGCCGCCAAACAGCACCCACAACGATGCACAGAACATGGTTGTCTGCCGGCCGGCGCCGTTACGCTCCGGTGCCCAATTCCACGTGGTAATACAGGTTCTTGGGATTGTCCGGATCGCAACCCACGGCAAGCGACTTGTAGTAGGCCATGAACTGGAGCGCCGGCATATAGAGAACATCTCGCAGACCGTCGGCGAGGCCCGTATTCAATTCGATCAGGTAATCAGCACGATTACCAAACTCGTCGCCGGCTTTGTCGCATATCACAAGAACCTTTCCTCCCAGCGACTTCATTTTCCCGACGAGTTCCACGTCATATGATCGGCCGGC
>JASLZV010000050.1:0-5135 GCA_030754715.1 Phycisphaerae bacterium | reverse complement strand
GCATCCGAGACCAGAATGGTGACGAGCATTTGCTCATCCACGTTTGACATCGGACCATGTTGATAATCCAGAGACACGTAGGAATCCGACGGCATGAGCACCATTTCCTTTATCTTTAGCTGGGCCTCCCTGGCAAGTCCGTAGTATGTACCGCTGCCCAGGAACGCATATTTTGTAATCCCTTTCTCGCTGCCGATTCTTTTGCCGATTTCGTGAAACATATCCATCTTCGCTCGCACAAGATCGGGCAGCGTCCTCAGGTCTTTGCATACCGCTTCATTGCCGGTACACGTTCCCGCCAAATAATATCCCGCAAGGATCATTGCAGTAAGCGATCGCGTCGTCGTAACACTCTTTTCAACGGCCTCGGTCAGCACCAGCGCTTCGTCGGCCATTTGAGCCATCTTGCTTTGCCCGAAACAAGTAATCGCAATCGTCGCCGCCCCGGCCTCTTTTGCTTTTGCTATCGCCGAAACGCTCTCTGTTGTGTCGCCCGACCGCGAATAAACGACGGTAAGATTTTTTCGGCTTGTATTCAGAAACGATTCGGCATTAATCATCACGTCGGAGGCGTGGACTGCGCGACAGGTTTTGCCGGAGAGTCTCTGGAAAAATGGGGCCACGGAATTGGAAATATTAAACGCCGACCCGCATCCCGCAAACACTATCTCATCCACTTCGGAATATATTTCCCCCACTGGCCCCGCCTTGTCGTCGATTCGCCTGATCGTACCTTCCCAGGAATCCCCCTGTGATTTAATTTCCGAAAACGTGGAGGCGCCTATCGCGTTTTTCTTGTCCTTCATTTCTTTCCCTTTCGTTTTCACCTTGTCGTTCTCTGTAGATTCTTTTCAAAGCCACCGAGACTGCCTGATCCGAAGACTCTCTTGATTAACCGGCCACTTGATTCTGCGCAGATCACTCCTTGAGTTTTACGCAGTCCAGGCTGGAGTATGCAGGCAGGTCCCCAACCAGGGGTTTGACGTAATCCACAAACGCCTGGGTAACCATGTTTCCCGATTCCACAATGTACTCGTCCGGCACCGATCGGGTTTCAAGGGCCACCTTGTTCAGTTCAATCGTGCCGGTTGAGCAATGGTACTGCGGCGAATCATCCCGCACGAGTGTCACCATCAGGCCCGTCTTGCCCCGGGCAGCCAATCTCACCGCTTCCAGGCCACAGCCGTATGCTTCTTCGACATCGACCCGGGAGAAACGATCGGCGCCGCACATTTGCAATGATTCGGGAACCTGAAACTCGCCTCGAAAACCGAACTTCTCGCAGGCCATCTTGTGCAGGATGATGGCAGCCGACACGCCGGCCATCGCACCGAACTCTAAGTTGCCGAACCTGTCCTGTGTGCCTGATGCCGTGATGGGAGTCTTGTCGGCGTAGCAAACGCCCTCGGCGATTACAATGGAAACCCAGCCTCGCTCTTTTTGGTATTTTTCGACGTCGGGGTGTAACTGTTCATCGTCGAACGGTCTTTCAGGAATATAAATGAGGTGTGGCGGATCCTCCGGCTTTTCCTTTGCGGCCACGGAAGCGGCGGCGAGCCAGCCGGAATCTCTTCCGACGGTCTGATAGACCACAATTCTGTCCACCTTTTGCATGTCCCTTGCCAGAAGGCCTTCCTGCTTCACCGACATGGCAACATATCGAGCGGCGCTTGGATAACCCGGAGCGTGGTCCGTGCCATAAAGGTCGTTGTCAACCGTTTTGGGTATTCCGATTCCGATCAACTCGTAATCGTGTTCCCGGCAGTATTCCTCCACGCGGTGCATGGTGTCCATCGTGTCGTTTCCACCGATGAGGAACAGGTACCTGATGTTGTGCTTTTTCAGCAGTTTGAAGATCGTCTCGAAATCCTCATCCTTTACTTTGTATCGGCAGGAGCCAAGAGCCGCCGATGGCGTTGCCCGCAGACCATTGATGGTCTCGGGCTTTTCCCTTTGCAAGTCGATGATGTGCCCCTGCATGAAGCCCTGAATGCCCCATCGCATTCCATAGATTCCGGTTATGAAATCGCACTTCGCCGCTTCGTGAATCACGCCTGCCAGGCTATTGTTGATGACCGCGGTCGGCCCGCCGGATTGCCCGACAATCGCGTTTCCTTTCAACACGTGCTGTCTCCTATGATAAGCATTTACCCGCCGACTATACGCCCCTTCGCGCTAGGGCAATACCCTCTTGGGGGACAAGGACGGATACACTCTTTGGGGTACGAAACCCTCCGCGTAGGCGACCCCGCATTGGTAGCCACGGAACTTCGCCATTGTCTTGGCATAATCCAGACAGTCAAGCCCGTCCCGGTCGTTCATGTAACCAATCTGTGACTTGTGCTGCGAGAGCATTTCAATCTTGGTGTCCATCACGTCAGTTATGTCAACGTACTCCTGCGGCTGAAAGCCAATTCCACCGAGGGTATCCATGTAGAGCAACGGCGGGCAGAGCGAGAGACAAGGCGAACTGTCCGGATCGCCCTCAAAATGCTTCGGCATCGACCAGAAGGCCGCGTCGAACACAAGACGGCTCGTGCAATTGTGGTCCGACATGTAGTCATTCTTGTAGTGAGTGATGACGACGTCCGGTTTCGTTTTGCGAATTATTTCAACGATTCTTCTGCGCAGCGACAGCGACACCTCAACTTCTCCGTCGGGAATGCCGAGCGGCAAAAGGGTGGCGCCTATTATCCTGGCGGAGCTTTCGGCCTCTTCCTTCCTGATTGCGGCCATCTCCTCCGGTGGAACATCGCTACTTCCCTTGTCACCGGTAGTGAGGTAACTGATAAAGACAGTATCACCGCGATTGGCATAGACAGCCAACGTACCGGCGCAGAGAAATTCAATATCATCCGGGTTTGCACCAACTGCCAGAATGTTCATGTGACCTCTCCTTCTACCTTGCTCCAATCTTTTTCAAACTGGGCAAGCCCTCCATCTGTCAACGGGTGACCAAACAGTTGATCGAAAACCTTGTACGGCACCGTTACAACATCCGCGCCGGCGCGTGCCGCCGTCAGCACGTGAAGCGGAGTGCGTACGCTGCCAATAATGATCTGCGAACCAAAACCGTACTCCTTTATCATCTCTTTGGTATCTCGCACTACCTCCATGCCGTTCATCCCAATGGCATCCATCCTCCCAACAATGATGCTTACGTAGGTCGCCCCCGCCTTGCACGCAAGCAGCGCCTGGTTCTGCGACGCGACCATGGTAAGGTTGATTCTGATTCCTTCTTTGCTCAAAATCGCAAGTGCCTTGATGCCGTCGCGCGTCATGGGCAATTTGATCACGGCATTGTTGCCCCACCCGGCCAACACCTTGACCTCCTTGATCATGTCGGGCCATTTCTCCGACATCGCCTCAAGGCTGACGTCGCCGGGAACCATCGCCAGGATCTCGCGCGCTATGGACTCAAACGGCCTACCCGCCTTTGCAATCCTGGATGGGTTTGTCGTAATCCCGTCCAACACTCCCGAATCAACCGCCTTCTTAATCTCCTCCACATCTGCGGTATCAAGAAATATCTTCATGCCCGTCTCCCTTATCCACGATATCCTTCAAATCCTGCAAGGTTATCTCAACATTCGGCGGATCACCGAGTTCCGAAACCACGTGATCGGCCTCCGTGAAGTCTTCGGCCTTCGTATAGCCGCTTTTCGTAACAACGCAGTACATCCCGGCGGCTTTGGCCGCCAACAAACCGTTCCGGCTGTCCTCAATTACCACGCATTCGGCCGGTTCCACGCCCAGTTCCTTTTCGGCCAGGTTATATATCTCCGGATCGGGCTTCTTGTGCGCAACCACATCGCCGGCGAATATTGCGGCGAACCTGTCTTTTCTTTTCCGGCCGAGAAGTTTTTCAACAATGAGATTGACGGCGCGCTCATTTGAGGTGGAACAGACTGCAAGAAGCAGCCCATCGGCCAGTGCTTCATCAATCAGGCGCACCACGCCGCATCGCAGCGGCAATTGGCCGGCCTCCACGATCTTCATGTAGAAATCCGTCTTTGTACCGTGCAACTCCTTGATAAGCGATTCCTTATCAATAACATCACCCGGCCAGCCGACCCTGTCGAAGTAGTGCTTCATGCGCTCTTTGCCGCCGGCAACCTTCAAGAGTTCGCCGTACAAATCAATATCCCATTGAAAATCATAGCCCTTTTGCGCAAACGTGCGGTTGAACGCCACGCGGTGCCCGTCACGTTCCGTATCAACGAGAACTCCGTCACAATCAAAGATTAACGCTTTCATGGTTTATCTTCTTCTAAAACAACGTATTCCTTTATCCCATACTCGCTGGATCAATCTTCTCGCCGGGTTGTCCGATATATCCGATGGGCTTGAGCACTTCCACTTCCTGGCCCTCGGGATGCAGGATCCGCAGCAGGACCCCTGATTCCTCTGCCTCCACTTCAAATATACCCTTGTCGCCTTCGACATTGCACACGACCTCGCCCTTTTCCACGGGATCGCCCTCCTTTTTCAGCCACTCAACGATCGTGCCCGTGGTGATATCCTGTCCTATCTGCGGCATAATGATTTCTTCACTCATGGTTATCCCCCTCAGGCCGCACGCCCGGCACTGCCGAACAGAGTCATGTTTTGGGCCACCTCGTTCTTTATTCTGGAAAACTGGGCGCCAATAACTTTCAGCGGATTATATTCTTTGTCGTGGGCGGCGTGATACGAGACGAATCCGTCTATGAACGCATATTTGATCTGCGTTGATATGTTCACCTTGGCGCAGCCGAGGGAGATACCCTTCTTGAACACATCGTCCGACAGTCCCGTGCCTCCATGCAGCGCAAGGGGGAGGTGCGTCCTTTTTGCGATAACGTCGATACGATCGAAGGCAATCTTTGGTTCGCCCTTATAGATTCCATGAGCCGTCCCAATAGCCGGTGCAAAACAGTCCGGGGACGCTTCCCGGCAGAAACGCTCGGACTGCTGGGGATCGGCCAGGTGCGCCTCATCCTTTGCCACCGAAATCTCCTCCTCCACTCCTACAATCCGGCCAAGTTCCGCTTCAACACTGACTTGTTTTCCCGCGGCCATCGCTACAATCTGTTTGGTAAGTGAAAGGTTCTCTTCAAACGGACTGGCGGAGGCATCGATCATCACCGAGGTCC
>JASLZV010000500.1 GCA_030754715.1 Phycisphaerae bacterium | reverse complement strand
TTGGCCCCCGGGCCCGGGCCCTGAGGTTCCGAGCAACGAGGTTTCAAGGCAACAAGGTTTCAAGGCAACAAGGGGGCTGGGAGCCTTTTTGGGCCTTGCTTTCCGATTTTTTTTTTTAAATCAACGGAAGGGTTGTCA
This sequence comes from Phycisphaerae bacterium, assembly GCA_030754715.1. Classification (GTDB taxonomy): domain Bacteria; phylum Planctomycetota; class Phycisphaerae; order SM23-33; family SM23-33; genus JASLZV01. Next base: position 363 of record JASLZV010000500.1, on the reverse strand, counting down.
AATATTGACGTCTCGGAACGCATCAGCGGATCCGCCGGATCCGCCGGATCCCGGCAAAGTGGTGGCAGCAAGCGCGCCCCAGACCCTACCTTCCACACGCGCCGGGGGTCAGGATGACGTGAGTTCTAACAAACTCCCTCAAACTATACGCCCCACGAGTGCTCATCCAAGGTTTTATGGCTTCCACAAAAATTGGAGTGAGGGGTTGCCCCGAACGTGATATTTCATCCCTGTGCGTGATGGGGTGGGGGTGGGAGATGTTGGGAAATTCTTCCCCGTCGTCGTCGCCGTCGCCCCCCCCCCCCCCCCCCCCCCCCCCCCCCCCCCCCCCCACCCAAAAGGGGGGGGTTTTTTTTTGTGCGG
>JASLZV010000004.1 GCA_030754715.1 Phycisphaerae bacterium | reverse complement strand
CGATGACGGCTTTTTCCCACGCCAGCGGCAGCGACGGTTCAACGATGTGGATCGATTTCATCTCAAGCCTCCCTGCTTGTTTCCCATACTAATACGACGAATGTGGACCCGAGGCAAGTGGTTCACCCGGCGACCCCTAACTGTTATCATAGGGCCTTGATCGGGACAGTGCCCCGGGCAGTTCGGCGGCGCTGCAGCCCATAAGGGAAAAACCTGTGAATTATTACGGTGGACGACGAAGACTTAGCGGCATCGGCCTGCTGTTGGTGGTGGTGCTGGCAGCGCCGGTGGTGATCGCGGCGGTGGGCAAGAAACTGCCCGAGTACAAGACGAAATACTACGTTCTGTACACAGATCTGGATCGGGATATGAAGCGCGAGGCCGCCGCCAGGATCACTGCGATGGCCGAGGAATATTACAACCGCACCAAGAGTTTCTCGGGTGTGATTCGCAGGCGGTTTTCTTTATACCTCTACAGAAATCGAGAGGATTATGCCAGGCATCCGGGCATCATCAAAGGAAGCGCGGGGATTTACAACGGCAAGTCGCTGGTGGCCACCGCACCGCCACCGGGAGGCAGTTGGGGGGTCGTGCAGCACGAGGGCTTCCACCAGTTCGCCGACAAGATGATCCGAGGCCGCATGCCCATATGGCTGAACGAGGGCCTGGCCGAGTATTTCGGCGGCGGGATCTGGACTGGGGACGACTTGGTGGTTGGGGTGATTCCTCCTTGGCGGCTGGCCCGCCTGAAGAAGCTGATCCAGGCCGTCCAACTGCTTACCATGGACAGGATGCTGACCATGTCGCATAGGGAATGGAATGAGGAACCGGCCTCTCGGAACTACGACCAGGCCTGGTCGATGGTCCACTTTCTCGTGCATGCCGAAAACGGTAAGTACCAGAAGGCCCTGTCGGCCTATATCCGCGACATGTCTCGACGTCAGGTGCCAACGCTGGCGTTTGCAAAGCGTTTTGGGCGCAACCTGAAGGCCTTTCGGAAAAGTTACGCTAAATGGTGGACCGAACAGCCGAAAACCCCCACGGTCGGCCTGTATGAGGAGATCAAGGTGCGGGTTTTGGCAGGTTTTCTTGCGCGGGCTCAGTATACCAGGAAGTGGTTTAAGAATTCCGCGGAGTTCTTCCAGGCCGCCGAGGATGGGACGTTCGACAATATCCTCAACGACGTCGGCAGGCAAAACCAGCGGCTGTGGCTGCCCCCGTCACTGCTGGTCAAGGGCATCCGCAGTGCGGGCGACCCCAAGCGCTGGTCGCTGACCAAGAAGGGCCCACGGCAGGAGTTGAGGTATGCCGGTTCGGACGGGATGGTCTTTACGGGCACTTTCACCATTCAGCGCGGGAAGAATCCAAAGGTGAAGGTTGTTGTCACCAAACGGCCCCCTAAAGCCGCAGCGAACCGGCAATAGCCCTGACGATCGTTGCCGTTCCGGGGCGGTAGAGACCGCGAGCATTTTCGGCGAGTTGGCGACGGGCTTTTTCGTCGTTCATCAGGCGCTTCACCTCGGCGGGCACCAGATGGTAGTTTTGTGTGATAAGCGCTGCGCCATTGGCTTGAAGATACCTGGCGTTGCCGGCCTCCTGACCGGGTACGGGACTGGTCAGGAGCATCGGCACGCCGGCGGCTAGGCATTCGGCCGTGGTGACTCCACCCGCCTTGGTCACCATCAGTGAACCGACCGACACCAACTCGTGGACCCGGTCGGTAAACGAGATGGGAACCAGCCTTCCGGCAGGTGAACCTGACCGGGCCAACCGGCCCAGCAACTTCTTGTTTTGTCCAGCCAGCACGACCAGGCAAATGTTGGGGCACAGTTCCAGAATGCGCCGGGCTAGTTTGACTACCGGTCCGCACGTAAACGTCGTGCCGCCGGTTAGGATGACGATCTTCTTGTCCGCAGGAAGGCGCCAGTCAGCGAGTGTTTTTTCCCTCGGCGGCGGGCGGTCCAACTTTGGTTGGATGGGCATGCCGCTGACGGTGATGCGCGACTCGCCGACTCCCCAGCGGGTGAGTCTTTTCGCACTGATGGCTGCGGGCAGAAACCAATGGGCGACGTTTTGTGCGTACCAGAAACGGTGTGGGTCGTTGTCGGTGACGACTACGAACTGGCCTGCGCTAAGTTCTCCTCGGGTGATCATGCGCCCCAGCGTGGGGGTGGTCAGAAAGTGCGTGTGGACTATCAGGTCCGGGGCGAAGTCGAGCACGAAGCGGCTGAATTGTTTCAGTACTCGGCGTTCGCGCCACAGGCGAATTCTCTCGCCCCCCGCGCGTCCGGGGCGTTGGGGGTGGTCTGTCAGGATGTACCCCAGGCCGTAGATCCTTGGCAGGCGGGTCATGCCCAGGGTAAATCCACCGACGTAGCAGGCGCGAAACCAGCGCGGAGTAAGGGCCAGCGCGTCAACGGTTTCGACATGAAGGTCGGAAGACAGTTGCCCCAGGCCCGTTGCGATTGCACGCGCGGCTGAGAGATGCCCGGCGCCGACGGAAGCGGTCACCAGCAGCACACGCGACGGGCGGGAGGATGTTGTCGGGTCGTTCATAGGCTGTGGTTTTTAAGTTTAGCGATATACTGAGCTTATCGTAATAGTCAAGCCCGGCCAATGTAGCCTGCTCGGTGCGGTTTTTCAAAGTTTACCGGACGTCGGCTGAAGGACGAGATTGACTTTATCGAGGATAGATGCGTATAATTGTTGACTTTATATCGAGATAGCTATGGTGGGTAGCGGGAGTTTACCGATGGCTGACAGTCTGAATATCAGCGTAAAGAAGTTGGTCGCCAAAGGCAAGGAGCGGGGGTACCTGACGTACGAGGAGATGAATAACGATCTGCCCGACGAGGCGGTATCTCCAGACCGTCTCGATGCGCTGCTGATGTTGCTGGACGAACTGGGGATTGAACTGGTCGACGAAGCGGAAGTCAAGAAACGAGAAGCATTTGGCGCCGGTACCAAAAAGGATGGGAAAGAGGATAAGGGCAAGGGCGGCCTGAAGAGCAGGGAACTTGAGGTCGAGCGGCGGATCGACGACCCCGTGCGGATGTACCTGACACAGATGGGCGAGATCCCCCTGCTGAAGCGCAGTGAAGAGATCGCGCTGGCCAAGAAGATTGAGGCCGCGCGCAGGCATTTTCGTCGGCGCGTGCTGGAGTGCGATTACTGTATCCAGCAAGCGGGGGACATCCTCAAGCAGGTCCACGCCGGCGATTTGCCGTTTGACCGAACTATGAAGATATCCACCTCGGAGAACCTTTCTAAAGAAACAATCACCGAACGGATGCCGGCGAACCTGGCCACGCTGGATCGAATCATCCAGCGTGACGGGCAGGAGTGGTCTGTGGTGCGTTCCAGCGATTCTTCAGAAAGGCGCCACCGTGCCACCCGCAGCCTGTGGCGCCGCCGCCGCCGGGCGGCCACGTTGATGGAAGAACTGCCGCTGCGGACCTCTCGCATCCAGCCGCTGATGAAGAAACTCCAGCACATCTCGGAGAAGATAAGGCAGTTGCAGCGAGAGATCGACTCGTTCGACTCCGACGGCACGCCGCTGGAGGATTTGGAAGTCATGAAGGAGGAACTCGATGGGCTGATTGATCTTGTGCAGGAACCCCCCGAGATGCTGCGAAATCGTGTCAAGGGCATCCAGAAGGTCTTTAACGACTACGAAAAGGCCAAGCGCGACCTGTCGGGTGGGAACCTGCGACTGGTGGTCTCGATTGCCAAGAAGTACCGCAACCGCGGGCTGTCGTTCCTGGACATCATCCAGGAGGGCAACACGGGGCTGATGCGCGCGGTGGACAAGTACGAGTACCGCCGCGGATACAAGTTCTCCACCTACGCCACGTGGTGGATTCGCCAGGCCATCACCCGCGCCATCGCCGACCACGCCCGCACCATCCGCATCCCGGTGCACATGATCGAGACGATGAGCAAACTGCGAAATATCTCCAAGCGGCTTGTGCAGGAGGTGGGGCGCGAGCCGACCATCGAGGAAATCGCCAACGAAGCCGGAACGACCGTCTCGGAAGCCCGGCGCGTGCTGAAAATCTCGCGGCATCCCATCAGCCTGGACCGCCCGGTCGGCGAGTCCGAAGACAGTTATTTCGGCGACTTTATCGAGGATGAGTCGGCCGAAAGCCCCATCGAGTCGGCCGGCACGGAAATGCTCAAGGACCGCATCGAAGAGGTCCTCAAGACGCTGACATATCGGGAGCGGGAGATCATCAAACTGCGATACGGAATCGGCGACGGCTATACGTATACGCTGGAAGAAGTCGGGCGGATCTTCAAGGTCACACGCGAGCGGGTCCGGCAAGTGGAGGCCAAGGCCATCCACAAACTGCAGCATCCGGTCCGCGCCCGTAAATTGGAAGGTTTTCTGGACAGCACCACCACGGATCAACAGGAACAGTAGCGTAGCGACACGTTGCGAGGCGCGCGACCTGAGCGACACATTTCATCATGAGGCATGCTCCCCGAGGGCATTGGGCCGGGGAGGACGGCGGCCGTTGAATGATCCTGACAGGAGTCTGTCCAGGCGCCGACCTGGGCCGTATAATCGCCCATCGTCCGCGGAGACCGGCTCGTGACCCGGATGCAAATAATCCTGATTCCGACGGGTTTTTTCCTGGCGGCCGTCGCCCTCAGCGGCGAGGCCGAGAAGATCGAACTGGGCCGGCTATATATCGATCCGCTCACCGGCTTTTCACTCAGGCCACCGGTTAACACGGCCCGCACGCGGACTAGTGTCTCTTCGTGCCTGGTGACCTGGACCCGGCGTGATGAGAAGACCGGCGCGATCCTCTGGACGCTGAGCGTCTTTCGCCGCAGCGATCCTGATCTCAAGGATGCGGATCTGCAGGCGTGTTCCAGAAGACTGGCGACGCGTTTTCGAACGACCGATCGGTTTGAAGCCGACTCGGTGGAGGTCGCCCCGCTGGCGGGCAGGCCGGCTGTCACCTATCGCGGCGTTGCGAAGGGTCGGGTGAGATTCTGGCAGCGCCGCGTCTGGGTGCTGCGGCAAAAGCAGGATTTCCTGGAGTTTCGCATCTCGGGGCCAACCAACATGCGGAACCACCTGGATGAGATTTGCAGCGCGGTGCTGGCGACACTGGAGATTACCGACCCTGTACGCGCCAAGGTCCAACGAAAGACCAATCTCGACCGTGGTGGGACTCTGCTGGCTGCCCTGACCGACAAGAAACTGGCTGCATTGATCCGCACCGGTCCACACTGGTTCCTTTACCGCCGTAAGGGACAGGCCGTTGGATTTATGCGCCAAGTGGAATTGCCCGCGACGAAGAGTGGAAAAAGCGGCTGTGTGGTCAAGGCATGGATTTGGCTCAGCGGGCCCGGCGAGCAGGTTATGCGAATTAGGCGCGAAATGTTCACAGCGGCCGACCGGTCGGCTGAAACGTGGGTAGAGGTGGGTTGGTTGCGGACCGACCGAAAGACCACCCGCCTTAGCGAACGGGGTTCCAAGACCGGTGAGCAAATCGTCTGCAAGGTGATCCGCGACGGCAAGGCCAAGACCCCCCGCTCGGTAACCGCCCCGAAGGCTAACTACCTGCCCCGTGCCATGGTGTGGTTGCTGGGCCGCATGGTGAACTCAGAGACCCCCGCGTCCTACGCCTTCGCGACTTACGATGCAACCGGGAACAACTTCAACCTGCGAACGTTCACGGTGGAAGGCCCCGAGGAGATCGAACTGAGCGGGCGCAGGGTTCAGGCGGTCCGAGTGACCGACCAACTCAGCGCAGATGCCCCCCCGGCGACCATGTGGATAGACAAGAAGGGCAATCTGCTTATCATGGAGGCGGCCGGCGGGCTGGTCATGGAGGTGGCGACCGGCCAAGCCGTCCTTCGGCGCTTCCCCAACGCCGAAGAAATAATTAAGACTATGGGGCCGTAGAAACTCCTGCGGCCGGTAGAACCATGGCGGGAACAACGGATGAGCGAAACAGAGGCATATGACGTAATCATCGTGGGTGTGGGCCCGGCTGGGCTGGCTGGCGGTCTCTATGCTGCCCGTGATCGCTACAAGACATTGATGCTGGAGAAAAACGGCCTGCCCGGCGGGCAGATTATGCTCACCGAGGATGTGGAGAACTATCCCGGCTATCAGAAGATCGGCGGCTTTGACCTGATCGAGCGCATGAAGGCGCAGGTGCTGCGCTTCGGAGCCGAGATTGCCGTCAACCGGGCGGTTACGTCGCTGAAGCGGCGCGACGACGGCCTACTGGAATTGGAGATCAACGCCGGTGAGCGGTCGCACGTGGCTCGGGCGGTAATCCTGTCGCCTGGCAGCGACTACCGCGTCCTGGGGGTCCCCGGCGAGCAGCAGATGCGCCAGGCTACGCGCGTCAGTTACTGCGCCACCTGTGACGGTGCGTTTTACCGCGACAAGCACGTACTGACGGTTGGCGGCGGAAACACCGCCGTCCAGGACACCATATACTTGGCCGAGCGATTTGTCAGGAAGGCCACGATGATCCACCGACGCCGCGAATTCCGCGCTCAGATGGTACTGGTGGAGGAACTCCACAACGTGGCTGCCGACAAGGGCATCGACATCAAACTGCCCTACGTTTTGGAAGAGATCGTGCCTAATGCCGATGGGGCCGAGATCGACCACGTTCGCATACGAAATGTAGAGACCGACGCTGCTGAGCAGGTTAAGGTTGATGGGGTGTTTGTCTTTGCCGGGATGACCCCTAACACCGCCTGGCTCCGCGGGGTGGTAGAGATGGACGAGGCCGGCTACATAGTAGCCGACCCGCTGACGATGAGGACCTCGATGCCTGGGGTGTTCGTAGCCGGCGACTGCCGCCGGCAGGCGGCGATGCAGTTGGTCACCGCATGCGCCGACGGCGTCGTTGCCGCCATGATGCTGCGGGAATACTTCCGGGACCCGTCAACTTGGACCTCAGCCGGTGTCGGTGAAGTCGCCTAGGGGTGGTAAGCGGCACGGGGCTTTTTGGAAAATGGAAAACTTTCAACCTCCTAGCGGGGCGGCGTTACTCGTTGCTGCGATGTATCTTGGCGCCGAGTCCGGCTAACTTGTGCTCGATGCGATCGTAGCCGCGGTCGATGTGATAGACGCGATTGACCGTGGTCGTTCCGCGGGCGACCAGGCTGGCCAGCACCAGCGCCGCCGACGCCCGCAGGTCGCTGGCCATCACCGGCGCGCCGATCAGACGTTTTGCTCCCGTCACGATGACTGTGGGCCCCTCCTTGCGAATGTTAGCTCCCATCCGCAAGAGTTCCGCCACGTGCATGAACCGGTCGGGGTAGATTTTTTCGGTGATCGCGCTGTTACCGTCTGCCAGGCAAAGCAGCGTTGTCAACTGCGCCTGCAGATCGGTCGGAAACCCCGGGTACGGTTGGGTGGTTACGTCGGCCGGTTCAAGATGGCGCGACGACGAAACCACCGCCGCTTGGCCGTCGGTTTTCACAATCACCCCGATCCGGCGCAACTTATCCACCACCGCCATCATGTGGTCGAGGCGAACGTTTTCGAGGCGGACCTCACCGTTGGTGATCGCTGCGGCCATCATAAAAGTGCCGGCCTCGATGCGGTCGGGAATCATTCGGTGCTCGACGCCGGTGAGTCGCTCGACCCCCTCGATTACAAGGTGCGGCGTGCCGGCGCCGTCGATCCGCGCCCCCATCGCGTTGAGGTAGTCGGCCAGGTCGGCGACCTCAGGCTCGCACGCAGCGCATTCGATAACGGTCGTTCCTTCGGCCAGCGTCGCGGCCGTCATCACGTTGGCCGTGCCGAGCACGGTGGACCCGAACGGCCCGCCGAGGAATATCTCCGCCCCCCGCAGCCGCTTGGCCCTGGCGACGATGTCGCCGCCGTCCAGTTCGATCTTGGCCCCCAGCGCCTTCAGCCCGCGCAGGTGGAGGTTGATCGGTCGCGAACCGATTGCGCAGCCGCCGGGCATGGCTACCCGCGCCTCGGTTCGTTTGGCCAGCAGCGGCCCCAGTACGCAGATACTCGCGCGCATCTTCCGCACCGTGTCGTAGGGCGCGTGGCTGCGCGACTCGTCCACTACCTGGACGTGTATCCGCCCCTGGTCGTCGCGGCGCACCTCCGCCCCCAACTGGCTCATCAGGTCGGCCATGTGGCTCACGTCGGCCAGGTCCGGCGCATCGGCAAGCACGCTGGGTCCGTCACTCAGCAGTGCTGCGGCCAGGATCGGAAGGGTCGCGTTCTTTGACCCGCTGACCCGGACCGACCCGGTCAGCCTCCCGCCTCCTTGTATGACAAACTTATCCATGACTCATTCCACCAGGCCCACTGACGTGCTGCCACCATACCACGGCAGACGATGCGGATGCAACCGGAGGCCTGCACGCATATAATATGGCGGCATGTTCTGGAATAGGAGAAACAACCATGGCCAAGCTGTGTGGTGAAATCCGCGCGACGGTGACAAACAAGGTGGGCCGGCTGGCTGAAGTGACCGACAAGGTCAAGGACACCGGGGTCAACATCCTGGCCCTGTGTGCCTGGGTGGAAGGTGACATGGGGCATCTGCTGATGGTCACCGCCGACAACGACAAGGTCTGCAAGGCCATCACGCCTGCTGTGGAGATCTGTGAGTTCGGCCAAGTCGTCTGCGTGAAGGCTGCCAACACGCCCGGGACACTCAACGAAATTGCCCACATACTCGCCGAGGCGGGAGTCGGCATCGACCTGGTCTATTCCACAGCCGGTGATGCCGGCAAGGCTACCATCGTGCTGAGGACCACCGATAATGCCAAGGCGGCCAAGATCATCTAATAAGGCCATCCTTCGGCGATGAGGCGAGCCGAGCTCCTCGCGCGGGGCGGGGGGCAACCTCTTGATACTAGAGCAATTACAGCCCCACGCAAAACAAGATCGATTGTGGGCAAAGTTTGGGCGTTTTGTCTCTTGACCTCCGGTGTGGCTTTGGGTATGATGGGTTTTGAAGCGTTAAGTTCTGCCGTCTATGGGGCGGCGGGGACGCAAGGAAAAACCGACTGAGACGGCCGAGAAGTAACCGCAAGCAGGCCGTTGGTTAAGCGGTGCTCGATGCCGGGGGCTGGCTGACGTTGGCCGCCGCGGCATGTACGATGGTGAACAGCGCCCGCTTTGGCGGGAAAACCTGACCCCAAAGAGTGCCGCAGCGTGGAGCGTCGATCAATCGTCTTTCGGGACGAGGCTTTCGGGTCATAAAATTCACATGAGCCAATGCAGTGAGAGCTTCCTGATGGCAGTATGGCGGGGCCGGGCAAAACTCCCTCCGCCGAAGAACTTGGTAAGCCCTTTGATGTTGTGCCCTTACGTAATCAGCCTGAAGAGAGGGCCAGCTGGACCGCCCGGAGATCAGCCGGGGGGGGCGAACTGAGGTAACCTGTGAATTGACCTGATCGCGGTGCCGCTCTTGGCAGCCGCAACGCCTGCTTGGGAATGTGGGGTTTCGGCACGTCGTCTTGCCAAAGGAAACTTATCATGCAACTGTCAGTAATAGCAGGGCTTACCGGCCCCGAGGTAGGGGTGCTGGTTGCGGTTGTCGCTGCAAGTATGATCGTGGGGTTTATCGTCCGCGTCTTGCTGGAGCACCTCAAACGCGACTCGCTGGACAAAGAACTCCAAGCTGACAAGAACGCAGCGCGGGCCGAGGGGGGAAAGATCGTTGCGCAGGCTGAGGCCCAGGCCAAGAGCGAACTGATCTCCCACCGGGAACAGTTTGGTGCGGAAACCGAGTCCACGCGAAAGGAACTCCGCGCCGAGGAAAAGCGCCTGGGAAAACGCGCGGACCTGATCGACCAGAAACTCGAAACTCTCCAGTCCAAGGAGCGGATGATCGAGGCAGCGGAAAAGGGCATCCACGAACGTGAAAGGGCCCTGGCCAACAAGGACCGCCAACTCAACGAATTGATCGGCCAGCAAAAAAGCCAACTTCTCAAGGTGGCCAATCTGACCATTGAAGAGGCACGCAAGGCGATCCTGGAACGTGTCGAAAAGGACATGGAGGAGGAGACAGCCGAACTGATCCAGAAAAGAATTGATCGGGCCAACGAGGAGGCCGAATCCAAAGCCCGAGAGATTGTCATCTCGTCGATTCAGCGTTATGCAGCCGACCATACCTGCGAATCCACGGTGTCCACGGTGGATATTCCCTCCGACGACATGAAGGGGCGTGTTATCGGCCGGGAGGGCCGAAACATCCGCGCGTTTGAAAAGGCTACCGGTGTGGACGTGATTGTCGATGATACGCCGGGTGTGGTGGTAGTCTCTTCGTTTGATCCGGTGAGGCGCGAGGTGGCCCGCAGGACGTTGGAACGGCTGATCCAGGACGGACGAATCCATCCCACACGCATAGAAGAGACGGTCGGCGCCATGGAGAAAGAAGTCCAGAAACAGGTGTACGACCAGGGCAAGCAGGCCACGCTGGAGGCGAAGGTTCGCGGCCTGCACAACAAATTAATGGAACTACTCGGGCGACTTCATTTCAGGACTTCCTACGGGCAGAACGTGCTGAAGCACTCCATGGAGGTGGCGTATCTTTCACAGATCATCGCTGATGAGTTGGGCCTCAATGGGCAGATTGCGCGGCGCTGCGGCCTATTGCACGACATTGGCAAGGCGGTGGACCACGAAGTGCAGGGGGGGCACCCGGAGATTGGCGCCGACCTGTGCAAGCGATACGGCGAGAAAGAGGAGGTCGCTAACGCCGCAGGCGCCCATCACGGGGACCTGGAGGCCACAAGCGTCTACACGCCGATTGTGGCGGCTGCCGACGCGATCAGCGCATCGAGGCCAGGCGCGCGGCGAGAGTCGCTGGAGCGATACGTTCAGCGCCTGCAAAAGTTGGAAGAAATCGCCACGGCTTTCGAGGGCGTTCAACAAGCCTACGCAATCCAGGCCGGACGGGAAGTGCGCGTGATTGTGGACCCCTCGGGGGTGGACGATCGCCTATCGGGCAAGATCGCGCGGGATATCGCGCGCCGTGTTGAGGAAGAAATGGAGTATCCCGGCGAGGTCAAGGTGACGTTGGTCCGCGAACTGCGCTGTGTGGAATACGCCAAGTAGTGAGGCTGCGGCGACCCGGATGAGAACACGAATTCACGATCTCGGCGGTTTCGCTTCGCGGCGGCCATCACCTTTATCGCATCTTATCTGTGCCGGTTGCGGCAACTTTTGCGCAGGGGGAGGCGGCAGGGCGCCGTAACGCCCCACCGCCGTTGCCCGGCAGCGCCTGAGACTGATAATGCTCGCTCGAAGCATTGTTATGTCGGCCGATTCGCCGACTGAACTTTAGTGAGGCGCCTTGAAGCCTGCGAACTGTCCACTGGGGCCTGTGGTGCAGAACCTTGACTGATGGGGCGCACGGTGTGTTACACTTTCCTAACGGCGCGGTTCCGCCCGGCGCACCGTGGCGCCGTGGCGCCGGGTTAAAGTAAGAGAATTACCAGCCCCATGAGAGTAGCCACATGGACACTTTACTTGTGGCAGTCTTGAGTTTTTTCGGTTTCATCCTGGCCTACCATCTCTACGGACGCTGGTTGGGCAGGAAGATTTTTCGTCTGGATGCCGATGCCGAGGTGCCCAGCAGACAACTGCGCGATGACGTGGACTTCGTGCCTACGCGAAGGGGGGTGATCTTCGGGCATCATTTCACCAGCATCGCAGGCACAGGTCCGATCGTCGGCCCCGCCATCGCCGTTTTCTGGGGATGGCTGCCCGCCTTGCTGTGGGTGGTGCTGGGCTCAATCCTTATCGGGGCGGTGCACGACTTCGGCGCGCTGGTCATCTCGTTGCGGAGCAAGGGGCAGACCATCGGCGAGGCGGCCGGCCGCATCATTAGCCCTAGGGCCAAAATTCTGTTCCTGCTGGTGCTGTTCTTTGAGTTGACCATCGTGTTGGCGGTCTTCGGATTGGTAATTGCGATGATCTTCGCGTTCTATCCCGAGGCGGTGCTTTCAGTGTGGATCGAGATTCCTCTAGCGGTCGCCATTGGCTTTTGGGTTTACAGGAAGAAGGGCGGTCTGGTGCTGCCGTCCATAATCGCTCTGGGCGTCATGTATTTTATGATCTGGGTCGGCACCCTTGCGCCGGTGGATATCGCCGAGTGGTTCGGCGTTCCGCTGTTGGGCCCGGTACTTCTCAATGCGGTGGTCATTTGGACCGGTGCCCTGTTTGCTTATTGCTTTGTTGCATCGGTTCTGCCGGTCTGGACGTTGCTGCAGCCACGCGACTATATCAACAGCCACGAACTGTTCCTTGCGCTGGGGCTGCTGCTGCTGGGGCTGTGCGTTGCGAGTTTCACCGGACAGGCAAGTCTGTCGGGCTCGGCTCCTGCGGTCGCACCGGTGGAAGAAATCCCCCCCGACGCGCCGCCGATCTTCCCCTTCTTGTTTGTTATCGTCGCCTGCGGAGCCGTCAGCGGATTTCACTGCCTGGTCTCCAGCGGGACCTCCAGCAAGCAGATATCCACTGAAACCGACGCCCAACTCGTTGGCTATGGGTCAATGCTCCTGGAGGGCGCCCTGGCGGTTATTGTAATCCTTTCCTGCTGCGCCGGGGTCGGCATGGGCCTGTTCAACCGAATTGGTAAAGGGACGTCCTACGATTATGTCCGGGCCCAGACACCCGACGGTTCCCCTGTTGTCGGGCACCAGGCCTGGAAGGCCCGATACAACCCCAGGATTGAAGGTAAGGTCGGGGGTTGGAAGAACCATAGACTGAAGGAGAAGGTCGACGCATTCATCGAGGGCGGCGCGAACTTCATGGCCGCTCTGGGCATTCCGCTGAAGATGGCCGTTGGGATCCTTGCGGTGCTGGTAGCCAGTTTCGCGGCGACCACCCTCGACACCGCCACACGCCTACAGCGATACGTAATCCAGGAACTTTCGAGTACAGTGAAATTCAAGCCGCTGACCGATAAGTACGTTGCCACGGGCGTAGCATTGGTTGCTGCCGGAGCGGTGGCTATTTTTACCGGCAGCATGCCGGGCAAGGGCGGGATGATCCTCTGGCCGCTGTTTGGTGCGATCAACCAGTTGCTGGCCGGGCTGGCCTTGATGGTGATTGTATTCTACCTTGTTCGTCGCAATCGCCCGGCATGGTTTGCTGTCGGGCCGATGGTGGTCATGCTGGTGTTGCCCGGCTGGGCGATGTTGTGGCAGATGTTCAATCCGGCTGTGGGCTGGCTGGCCAAGGGGAACTACCTGTTGTTCGGTTTCGGCATGGTGATCCAGTTGCTTATTCTTTGGATGATTATCGAAGGCCTGCTGGTTTGGAAAAAGGCGCGCGCCGGGCTTCAGGAAGAAAATACAGGCCACACGTAGCGTGCCCCTTGTTGAAGGCCTCCGCCACAGCCGGCCTGCTTCGCCGGGCCAATCTTTGACGTGGCGGGGGGAGACTATGGCTTGCCCGCCTTACAGGCCACAAGCAGGGCGGTCACTTCTCGGAGGGGGTGTCGTCCGGCCCGGTCAGTTTGCGTGTCAATGAGATGGCCCGCTTGCCGTTGCAGGTGGACAGTTGTCCGGCAAACTTGGGAATGCCCGCTAGGCGGACGATGATCTCCCCGTCGACCGCGGTGTCGGTGGCGATGATGTCGCCGGCGGCCAGTTCGGCCAGTTGCTCGGGTGGAATCTCGCCTTCGCCCGCAGTGGCCGATAGTTCAATCGGTCCTGCCTTTCCGCGTGGCGCCTTGGTGTCAGCCGGTGCCTCGGCGGGCACGGTAGTGGGAATGAACAGACGCATCGTGCCAGCCAGCGGGCCGGGACCCAAGTTGAAGCACATGGCGGAGATCATATCGCATGTGGTTGTTTCGGCCGGGGCGCCCTGCCGCCCCAGCGAGCCCAGCACCGTCCACGACCCGGCCAGTGCCTCGGCGGCGATATCCATCACCCGCCCCAGCAGGCGCCGGTCAATGGCGGTCATCTTCCGGTGGCGTCCGTCCCGCCGGACTGAACCGCCCAACATCGTGTTGAGCATGCCCCCGGCGGCCGAGTCGTCCAGGCCCAGATAGACCAGAACCGCCTCGTTGTCTTTATGGCCGTAGGCGTACCAGCAGGCCAGAGACGCCAGGCAACCATGGAATTCGTTCCGCGGCAGGCGGGCCAGAGAGGCGAATCGCACTTCCACATCTACGGCAAGCATTTTGGTTGCGGCGGCGGAAAACCTCTCGGCGAAATTGCTCCCAAGCAACTTGATCGCTTCAACGGGGTGCGCCGTCGGGGCGGTGGAGTGGATGTTTCCCTCCGTGCGCGCGTCACCGCCGCCCGGCCGACGTTCCGCGGCGGGCAAGCCCTCGGTATCACGGGATTCAACCTGGTCCGTCATTGGCTGTCTCCCTGTGGTCATTATTGTTATCGAATCCGATTTGAAAAGGACTTTAAGTCACTTGCGGCTCACCGTCTTCCGCCAGGATTTCACAAACGCCCTGCGTGTCAGGCCGTAGGCCTCCTGCAGCGCCTGCTCGTCGGTCTTGCCCTCCTTGAGCAGCGTCACAAACCTGATAAAGGTCTTGCGGTTGCGATGAATGAGGTATCGCACGAAACTCTGGGCGATGCCGTAGTCAAACGCGCTTGTTCCCACGCCGTTGAATACGTGGGCAACGCCCCTTTTCGTCCTGACGGCCTCCCTGGTGGCTTCAACGTATTTCCTCTTGGCCCAACATCCGGGCACGAGTTCCGCGGCCATGTAGTCCGCCAGGCCCTCGTTGACCCATGGCACCACGTGGACGTTGGTGAGATGTCTTGCCAGGAAGGCGTGGGTTGCCTCGTGGACCAGCAGTTCATAAAACCATTTCTTGATGCGGACCTTGTTGAGCACAAGGTAGGTCTGCCTCGGTGTGAGTTGTAACCGGCCGCATTCAATAGCCTGGGACTGCGCTTGGCGACCCGGTCCACTTCCATGCAGAACGTTTGAAAGTGCCTCTTTTCCCAGAACACGTAGATGGGGCACTTGCCCGCCCAGATGTTCTGCCCGCGCGGGATGGCGAACTGGTTGCAAAGGGCTGAGTACATCCGCTCGCAGATCTGCTTGAGGGCTGCGTCATTACTGCGGTTCCAGGCGCTGTAGATAAGGAAGTGGTCGGTCTCGACCAAGTGCATGCTCTTGACGATGGTGTCTCTTGTTTTGTCGCCCCAGGTCTGAGCGAGTTTTCGGTTGGCATCGATTTCCTTCTTGGTGACGGGCAGGAATTTGCGGCCGAATCTGTCCTTGGCCTTTGTGGTGTCTTTGCCCTTGGTGCTTTGTATGGTCTCGGCGTTCGGCCTGGTGGCGGGCTTTGTCTCTGCGGCGGTCGATGTGCATAGGACGGCTGACAGCAGTACGCCGGCCAAGGTTGCGAACAAGCGAATAGGTGGTTTCATTTCTGCCGGCTCCAAACCCGCACTGATGGTCTGTTGATTGCCGTTCACCGATGCACTATCGCGACATCGTCGCCGAAGGCGCGGAGCATTTCGACTTGCCTGGCGGGCATCCTGGCGGTGATACGGGCCGTGGTGCCTTTGTACGTTTGCTCCTCCACTTGGGCGTATTGGGCGATGTACTGCATGAGTCGGCCGTTTCGGCAGTCGGCCTGGAGCGACACCCGTACGGCCGATCCGCCGTGGTGGTCGGCGACCTGTGCTATCAGTTCTTTGGCGCCGCTGCCCGTAACGGCTGACAGTTCCAACGCCTGGGGGTACTTTTTCCGCAGCACCGTCAGGACCGTCGGGTCGTTGATTCGATCGGTCTTGTTGAGCACCAGCAACCGGCGGTCGGTGCGGCAGCCCAGTTCGTCCAGGACCCCGTTTACCGCCTCAACCTGCCGGGCGACGTGGTCGTGGCTGGCGTCGGCTACGTGTATCAGCAGGTCGGCGTGGATTGCTTCTTCCAGCGTGGCGCGAAAACTGGCGATGAGGTGGTGGGGCAGGTCTCGCACGAACCCCACCGTGTCCGACAGCAGCGCCGTCTGCCCGTTGTTCAGGTTCCACCGCCGTGTCTTGGTATCCAGCGTGGCGAACAGTTGGTCGGCTATATGAACGTCCGCGCCGGTGAGCAGGCGCATCAGCATGCTCTTGCCGGCGTTGGTGTAGCCCACAAGGCACACGCAGAAGGCCTGGTTACGGCGGCGCACTTGGCGGATTTTGCGCCGGTCGATCTGAGCGATCTGGCGTTTGAGATAAGAAACGCGCTTTTGAACCAACCGCCGGTCGATTTCGATCTGCTTTTCGCCGGGCCCACGCGTACCGATGCCGCCGACGGCGATGTCCGTACCGCCGGCAATTCGTTCCAGGTGTGACCACATGTGGCGCAGGCGCGGATAGGTGTATTCCAACTGCGCCAGTTCCACCTGTAGGCGCGACTCGTTGGTGCGCGCATGGGCGGCGAAGATGTCCAAGATCAACTCGCTGCGGTCAATGACCTTTCGCCCGACAACTTCTTCAAGATCACGGACCTGAGCGGGCGTCAGGTCGTTGTCGAAGACGATCACCTCCACGCTGTTCTGCTCGGCGCGATTGGCGATCTGGCGCGCTTTGCCCGACCCGACGTAGTACCCAGGGTTTACTTTGCGACGCTTGACGAGCATCTCATCAACCACCTGCCCGCCGGCAGTTTGCACCAGGGCCCGCAACTCACCGACGGGGTCCGTAGGGTCGGCGGTGGAATCCGGCATGAGCACCGCCACAAGAAGTGCGCGTTCGGCCTGTACGGATAAGTCGTTGCGCTTTAGGTCTTCCATCGATCCTGCTATGCCCCCCGAACACACCATTATACGCGAAAAGCCGTCGGCGAACAGGCCTATTCAGCCGCGCAGCCGGCCTGAAATCGCCTATCCGCACCTTCTGGTCGCCACTGCGGTTCGTTCGATGTCTTGATGATCCGGCAGGATGTGCGGCGGGTCGAACTGCCCGGTGGCTGCCAGCAGGTCACATATGGCTTCGGTCTGGCCCCGGCCGAACTCCACCGCCAGCCGCCCGCCGCTCCGCAGGTGGATGCCCACCTGTGGTACCAGCCGGCGGATGCAGTCCAGCCCGTCCTTGCCGGCCTGCAGGGCGATGGGTGGCTCGTGGGCCACCGAGGCGGACACCCAGTCGCCCTGGGCTACGTAAGGCGGGTTGGCGGTGATAACGTCGAAATCCTTCAGGTCTGCGCAGTCCTCGCCCAGCGAGGCCAGATCGGTCACCCGGCAGCGCACGCGGCTGCCCACGCCCAGGACCCGGGCGTTTTCATCTGCCATCGCAACCGCTGCCGGTGAGATGTCGGTGGCCAGCACCATCAGGTCGGGCACCTGGCTGGCCGTGGCGACCGCCACGCACCCGCTGCCGGTGCAGATGTCCCACATCAAGCCGGACCGGCCAAGTGACTTGAGGTGCAATACAGCCTGCCGGACCAGTTGCTCGGTTTCCGGCCGCGGCACGAGCACATCGCGGGTCACCTTGAATCGAAGTGAGTAAAATTCCCGCCAGCCGACCAGGTAGGCCACCGGCTCGTGGTCGGCTGCCTGCTTGACCATCTTGCGATACGCTTCCAGCACACTGGGTGGGGGCTGCTGGTCGAACCGCGTGTACAGTCCGATTCGCTCACAGCCCAGCGCGTGGGCCAGCAGCACCTCCGCAGAGAGTCTGGGCTCGTCGATTTGTGCCTTGGCGAGGTATCTCTTGGTCCAATCCAGGAGTTTCAATATCGTCCAGGGCGCAGTGGGTTCGTCAGCCATACAATGGGGGTATCAGAATCCACGCCGGTTGGCAAGTACCGCGGCATGGGGGGCGATTTGCACCGGTCTTGCTCGCGGTGCGGGCCTTATGCATGCTGGCCGCCCAGGACAGCGACACGCCGAAACATCTGCCGCCTTGTCGGCCGGCGCACCAGCTGGATGATCCTGCGCGTGGGCCGGAGGATCACACCCTTGGCCTTCATGCGCAAGATTGCCATCTCTACATCGCCATCGCCTAGGGCGATGACGGCGTCACTGGCCAGGACCACGCCGAACCCGCGGCTGCGCAGACCGAGGGCGGCCTGCACGACGCCTTGCGTCACACCGGTCCCGCAGATCACGAACATGGCGGGCTCCAGTTCGGTCACCAGACGCTCGATCCGAGGGTGAACCATTATGTCTGTGAGGCGTTTCTCGAAGATGACCTGCTGGTAGCGGCTGAGAATATCTTCCGGCAGGTCGGTGATGCCGCGGAGACCGAAATTGAGACGACTGGGCAGAGCGGTCCGGGGGAGTTTTCGCTCGCCGTCGGTTCCCATGATGCAGTGCGGCATGGGTCCCATGGGTCCGCGCCGCCCCCGCGGCACCCGCAACAGCGTGCTGATAACCGGAATGCGATTCTCCCGAGCCCACTTGAACAGGCGTCGAATCTTCCTGGCCACCCGGACGGCATTTTTGCTGTAACACTGGCCGGTGGGGTAGAAAAAGTCCCTTTGGACCTCCAGGTCCAACAGTATTCGCTCGTAGCGCATTGTGGCCTCCTGCCCGGCGTGAACGAATCTGCGGATACGGGCAACACACCCGCGACTACTTAATTGTAGGCGCACCGGCGGTGCGATTTCCGCAGAAAATCCGGGGGGACCCCCCCGGGGGGATTGAGTGATATAAGGTGCGCGAAAACAAGAGGTTACGCGGAAATGTTACGGCCAGTAGGCCTGGACGGCCCAAAGGGCGGCCCCTAGGGTCCCAAGGCCGACGACCATGTAGATAAGCAGGACGCCCGCTTCCATGGGCATACGGCGGATGTTGTTTACGCGGATGGTCTTGTAGACCACCGCCATCGAGGCGCACAGCGGCAGCACCAGCCACAGAATCGTATAAAACGACAGGATGATCGGGTGGGTAAACAGTTTGGCGATCATGGACGCTTGTCCTTTTGTCCTGCCGGCTTGGCGGGCGGGTGGCCCCAGACCAGCGCCAGCATGACTGCGTCAAAGATGCACATCAGGTTCAACAGGCCGGCAACCCCCGCGTAGGCCCGGGCTACCGTTTCCACCGGGGCCACTAGGGCTAGGCGCTGGTCCAACAGTGCATGTGTAATGAACTCGCGCCGCAGGTCGCTTAGTCGCTTGCCACAGGATTTGATCTCGTTGCGGACATCGGCTTTCTGGCGACGGGCCGACCTGACTCGCTCTTCCAACGCGGCTTTTTCCCGTGCGCCTGTGGCTCGGCGGACGTCCCCATTCAGTCGGCGCAACTGAGCCTTCAGGTTTTCCAACTCGTCGGCCAGTTCGCCCTGACGATCCTGCAGTTGTTCCTTTACCGCGTGCATGTCTTTGTTGTCGCGCAGCCCTTTGGCCAGGTCGCCAACCAGCACCTGCTGCCGCCTCCAGCCCTCCAGACCGTGTAGGCCCGTAAGCATCTCAGCTGCAAACCACCATCGCTGGTTCTCGCGGTCCACGGTCATTATGCCGCCCATGGCTACCCCCGCCCAGAACGTCGCGCCAATGGTCGCGAAGATAATAATTGCGCGCACGGGGCGGCCCACATAGGCGTGGCCGGCACCGGGCACCAGCCAGGCCAACACCAACGCCACCAGCGCCAACGGCTTATGTCCACTGCGATTGGAAACCATGAAAATCTTTCACAATCAGTCGGTGCAATTTCGCTGACGCCGCCTCGACTGTCAAGATTCTTTCGCCCGCAGAAGATTTCCACTGAGTTGCGGATTGCAGCGGGCGATTGTCGATTGGTGGTTTATTCCTTTGGGATTGGCAACCGGCGCCCGCTTTTGTACGCTGTAGCATGCCAGGGCCGAACGTGTGTTGACCGAAGGGCTGGGAACCGTTGTGATCGACATCAAACTCATACGTGCC
>JASLZV010000049.1:6145-9120 GCA_030754715.1 Phycisphaerae bacterium | reverse complement strand
ACTGTGAGAGCATGTATTGATACTGGTACCGACTGTACGGGTCTCGTAGTAGGCGATCTGACTACGGGAGTCCCAGTCATTGACAACGTAAGCGACGTTTGGGACAGCGAGATTGTCCGCACAAACCTAGAGGAAGGTGATTATGTGGTACGGGGTTCCGTGTACAACAGCAGCCACGACGGTTGGTATAGACTTACCATTAGTGAGGACGAATGATGAACGTTGCAGAAGCCATCATTTGTGCCATGTGTGGTGCAATGGCAATGATATGTATTTATCTGTATACCAAAATGAAGAATGATTAAATGAATTGGGGTTTCATTCTTGCTGGTTTCATTGGCCTGTTCGGCGGAGTGACTGCCGGCATTCTTTTTCTGCTCATATCTATACGAATCTTGGGAAGAAAACGTCATTGATAGACACTCCGCAGTGACGTTCGTCGACTAAACTAGGTACATCCTGCCATAGTCCTACCTCTCTTCGGGAATGGTTCTATGGAACAAATAGTCGTTGCTTTGCTGGGCGTACTAGGTCTACTAATCGCCTCTATGGTCGAGTGGTCTCGCCGTACCCACCAACGAGACCATGCCATGGTTCTGCAAATGCTTAAACAGATGGGCGACAGTCTAGGACGTTCGATTGATCGAGTAGAACAGACGGCTATTCGTACCGAAGAAGAACTTGACGGACACATCGCAGACCACGCCAGGGGCGCGTTCAACAAACTCCTGACTGAGCAGGTATAATCTAGGTGGCGACAGGGTTTCTGACCGTCCTTCACCCCCGGTCGCCCGCGTAAAGGAAGGGTTGCTCTCCCTAATCTAGCCGAGTAATCTATTCCCATGACAGACACCGTGCTGGGCACCCCAGACCTGGAGTGGCATAACGACGGCCACACTGTCACCCTCCGCCTGAACAAGTCCGAACTCGAAGTTCTGGAAGTCTCCTGTCCCAGCGACAACGGTGGACCCTGCGCCTCCGACGGACGAAATAGCGCGTCATCTGACGGCCTGGGTTGCATCGTCCAGTACTTCATCCGACGGTTCGGGATGGAATGCAACATCGGAGTGTGTCCACCCGAGGAAGTCATGGCCATCTGTTGGACCATCGTCGGAGACAAACGGGAGCCTGAGGCTGCCCAGTTGTGGTTTGTTCCGGTTAACGATGAAGTTTTCTACGCCTGGATGACTCAGTCTTCTGATCCGGACCAGTCTTCATAAGGAATCCGATCGCCCTCTTGCAGTAAATGATTATCTGCGAGTCCCTGACAGTAATCTAGGTAGCAACCTCGATGGGCGTGGATCAAACCCTCGTCTGGTGGCCACACGGACTTCTTTCCACAGAAAGAGCACTTCTGTAGGACGCGACTGGGAGCAGGATCGATATCGGCAGATGGTTCAACCATCTCTGGATGCTATCTAAAAGGGCTCGTCGGTGTCAACTGGCGGGGGTGGATTCAGCGCTTCCAGCAGGCGTGCTAGATGACGTATATCACTGTGGGTTTCGACGGCCTCACGGTCCACGTTGTACACATTTTTGTGGTTGATCTTTGTCTTTGTAACCAACCCCGCAGTCGTCAAAGCCTTCAAGGTCTTCTCTACTAGGGATTCACTGCATCCCAGATAGACGGCGATGGCTCGCTGCGTCATAGTTGGGTCTTCAATGGCTGCCATTAGAACCCTGCCGGCAGTTGACAACAGGGCAACAGGCTCATCGTTGTGGTATCTGAACAACTTGGTCCTGTCAAGCGCAAGCATAAGACTGTCGACAATGGGGTCTCCGGGTGGCGCATCGGCCGCTTCCGCTAAGACCCTTCGCAACTGTGATGAGGTGAGATCTTGACTCATTACCACACACCCTAGTCGGTGGTCCGCGTTGGAGCCGGTTACATGTAATAGGATTGCGCTTGCTACCCCCAAGGAGGGTTTTGATGCTCAAGGAATCTCTAGAGTCTCTGCTCGAAACAGACGAACCAGGCTGCAGGGTGGGACGCATGATGGCCGACTTCGACGAGGAAACGAAGGAAGTATTCATCAACGTAATGAAGAGTCTCGCGTCTTCTCGAGCGATCGCAATGGAGTTGCGTAAAGAAGGAATCATTGTGGACCGAAGCACTTTGGGAGCAGCAAGACCCTGTTTCAGGGGTGGCGCTGAATGTGCCTGCGGCTACGGAGAAGATCAGTGAGCAGGAAGCCTCCGAAACCCCTGAAGGATCGGCTGGCAACGGTCCAAGGGGAGGCCGATACAACTGATGCGTTGAGAGACAAGAACATGCCTCCCGGATGGGAGGCTGGTGTCAATTGGGAGGGAACTGAAGGGACAATTTCTACAGGCCCAGTTGATTCCGATCAACCCAACTGGGACAAGATGCTTTCTGCTCGCGGCTTAGACCCTGAGGTGTACGAGGTAGAGGGCGACTCTGTCAAATTTAGTTCATGGGATGGTGCGGGCGGAACGCTTCGGTTCTCATTCAAAGCCCAGATTCGACTCAAGCGACCAGCCTCATACATCCTACAGGAAGACGTATATCAGAGCATCCGGAAGGGTAAAAAGGTAAAGCAGAAGCCTCCATCTGGTAGTTGTCACTTTGTCATTGCACTGAGCGACTGGCAGGTTGGCAACAGAGATGGCGGAGGAGTAGAGGAACAAGCCCGTAAAATAGCCGATCTGGTAGACCTAATCCCTCAACGTATCGCTAATCTTCGAAAGATGGGTTACAAAATAGGTCATGTAGTTGTAGCCGGAATGGGTGATTTGGTTGAGGGGACGTGCGGTTTCTACCCGGCGCAAGAGTTCAGGGTCGAGGTGGATCGCCGGGACCAGATGAAACTGGTACGGCGTGGACTGACCGACATCATCAAAGCGGCGGCTTCGACAGCCAAACAGGTCACGGTTCTCACGGTGGGAGGTAACCATGGAGAGAATCGATCGAAAGGCAAGGCCTACACAACAACTGGAGACAACGATGATGTCGC
>JASLZV010000049.1:4726-6135 GCA_030754715.1 Phycisphaerae bacterium | reverse complement strand
ACGGTGGGAGGTAACCATGGAGAGAATCGATCGAAAGGCAAGGCCTACACAACAACTGGAGACAACGATGATGTCGCAGTCTTTGAACCAATCGCTGAAGCATTCCAAGAGAACAAAAAGGCATACGGTCACGTCGGATTTAAAATCCCAAGAGAACAACTTTCCATGTCGATCGGTCTTGCCGGTCACATCGTTGCGTTTACTCATGGACACCTATCGCGACCCAGTCAAAACGCTGCGCAATCTCTATGGGTTTGGTGGCAGAAGCAAGCGATGGGACGCGGCCACCCGGGGGTAGCCGACGCAAACATCCTAATATCAGGCCACTATCACCATCTCAATGTCAAAGAGCAAGAAGGGCGGGCTCTATTTATATGCCCAAGCCTTACAGCCGTAGGTGAGTATTTCCAAGACAACATGGGGGTCAAAACCCAACCTGGAACGCTCACTATGACGGTGGACGAATCAGGTTGGGGGAACCTCCACCTGATCAACTAAGCCGTGCCCCACTTGTACACGGTAGAGAAGATCTACAACTTCACCTGTTCTGGATGCAAGAACTGGTGGTCCTACGCCTCAAGCCACAACGGCCTGCCCCTCTACATGCAGCAGAACTTCACCTGCCCACACTGTGGTCACAGGGATTCCATCGGGGTGAAGTACCAGTGAGCGCAGGTGGCTTTCTTCTGCGGTCCCCCGTACTGCTGATGCGGTGGCTCAAGGAATTCTGGGACTACCTCGGGTCAACACAATGCTGGTGGGGTCACTGATGGGCTGGTTCCTCGACAACAAGAACAACCTCCGGCGAGAAAACGCCGCGACTCATCCTTCAATGATTGCGAAAGGCGCCGTTACCTCTACAGAGGAAGACTACATAGAGAGACTGCGTAGTGAGAACACCCGGTTGCTCGCAGAGCACAAGACTCTCATGGACAACAAGAACCTGCACACACTAGCCCTAGAAAACGAAGTGCTCGCAGCCATTATCGATGGTCACCTGTTCAAAGAACGCCTACTAGAAATAGTAAAAATAGTCCTCTTCACAGAACTGGACACCTTCCTCGACAACCGTTTCACCAAAGGATCCAAGTACCCAGACGAACGGGTAGCAGAAGCCAAAGCCGAACTAGGCACCCTCAATAATAGTCCGGAAGAAAACCATGGAAAATAGTTCCACACCCCTAGAAGGACTGTTTATACACAGATTCAAGTGGATGGACGACGCGTACTGCAAAGGACGCACCCACCTCATGTTCCCCAAAGAACACAAGGACATCACCTACATACAACAAGCAAGAGCCATCTGCGAAGAATGCACCGTCAAAACAGAATGCTTCAACTACGCCCTAGAATTCCCTCCTGCCGACATGCACGGAGTGTGGGCCGGCATGACCAGCCGACAAATAGCA
>JASLZV010000049.1:0-4716 GCA_030754715.1 Phycisphaerae bacterium | reverse complement strand
CCCACGCTAAGTCAGATGTGGAACGCATGGAAATAACCCGGCGGGCGTACCATGGGTATCGCGCTCCGATTGGCCGGGTGAGAGACAAGGGGGCGGAATCACCATGGGTATCGTTTTCCGGTTGACCCCCTAGAAAGAAACCCGGCGCCCCCGTGATGGTTGTCGTCTGTCACATGGCCGGGTAAGAAACAAGGGGACGCAAGTGCTATGGATGTCGGGCCTGAATTGATCCCCCAAGAAAGACCCGGCGTCCTGACGGTGGGTAACGGAGGTGCTCTGGCCGGGATAGAAAAAGGGGACGCGCCGATGATGGGTATCGGTTCATCACTGGCCCCTCACAGAAAGACCCGGCGCCCTCACAATGGGTAACGAAAGTGCTCTGGCCGGGTGAGAACTGGAGAGCGGTCATAGTTTAGGTATCGCCTCCCACAGTGGCTCTCCTAGAAAGACCCGGCGAAGCCACACTGGAGAACGTTTCTTTCCTAGCCGGGTGAGAAACAAAGAGGCGCGCGCTATATGGGTATCGCTTCATCAGTAGCCCCCAAGAAAAGACCTGGCGTCGGTTGTATGGGTAACGCTTGACGCTTGGCCAGGGAAAGAAACAGTGGAGCGCAGGTCCCATGTGGGTATCGGCGGATTAATGGCTCCACTAGAAAGACCCGGCGATCGCTGACTGGGTATCGACATTGAAGTGGCCGGGTAAGAACAAGGGAGCGCGGATCCGTTAGGTATCGGCTTTGGCGTGGCTCCCCCAGAAAGGTGACCCGACGAAGCCCTTACGGGTATCGATGGCTCATTGGTCGGGTACATAGACAAGAGGTTACCTAACCAACTCTCAAATTGCAAGTCTCACAGAACTTCATGCCAGCGACTTCCACCACCGCCATGTCACAAGCCAATTCCCCACAGGGCTGCGCCAGTTCGGCCCCTGTGGCGATTGCTTTGATTTGTTCTTGTACTGTTGGGAGGGGGTGGAGTGTTTTTTCTGGTGTCGGGAACCCCTGTTCTCGACGCATCTCGCTGTAAATACACCACTTTATGTAGTCGGAAAGGTTTAGATCGGCCTTTTTGGAGGCTTTCAGGATCCGGTTTTTCTCTTTTCCGCTTATTCGAAGCACAATATTGTACATTCGGTAGGGGTATTTGGCTCGGGTTGCCTTTCTCACTGCTGTTCGGCGTCTCTTTTGACCAAAGTTATTAGATATTCGGTTAATGTCATGCCGTATGCGTCAGCCTGGGATATAAGTAGACGCTTGAAGTCTGCTGATACCTTCAGTGTGAGGGTTGATTTGTCGCCTGTGGGTTGCTTGGGCGGCCTACCTGGGTTACGTCGCATTGCTTTCCACCACCGTTAAGCCCCTAGCCATATGTTGTTTAAGGTTTTCAGTATACGCTGCCAGTGCCCACTGTCTGTCCCCGTTGGTGTGTAGTCCCCAGACTACGTCGGGTCCGATTTGTTCTATGGTTTTGAGCACCACCTCGTGTTCCGCTACTTCTTTCCGGGTTTTTATTGTGGTGCCTTCGTTCCGGGCTTTTATTCCGGCCTGGATGTATGACCAGAACTCGTGTTCGGATGGAACGGCTTCTTTTTTGGTGATGACGTGTCGACGGAGGGCTCCAGGGGTGGGCATGAATTTGTCAGAAATTGCGCAGGCTTCCAGGGCCTGGCGGCAGTCGTCGAAGCCGATGTCATGCAGTACAGAAAACCAAGACTTGAACGTGATGTCCTGGTCGGCGGCGTACAAAGTCTGATTAAATAAGGCGAAGGTCATGAGAACCAGGTCCTTGAGTTCATTTTTTGTCATTTTTACCACTTCTCCTCGTGGGGCTCGCCGGAGCCACCCCATTCCGAAGCCGGGCCGGCCACATAACTAAGAAAACGCTCGATGTGATCCTGGTCCCGGAAGATCAGTTCAAGATCGTCGTACTTCTTGTTCTGTTTATTGCGACCCATATGGAAGTCGCTGCGCTTGCACCCATCGATGGCACGCATGCATTCGAGAGCCCCGTAGTCTGCGATAGCAGAAGCAACCTTAAGGCGGCGCTTCTTGTCAAGGGCCGGCACCCGAGTGCGACCTGGTCTCATCTGGGACAGCCAGTACTCATACACCTCAGATATCAGGGCATCAGGGACCGTCTCGGCCTTACGCCGTTGCTCTTTCTTCAGGCGCGACTCACCACGTCTCTTTGGAGACGGAGTCATAGCCCAGGGACATAGATCATTGAATAATCCAGCGCTTTCCACCACCGGAAGGCAGTAGCCGGAGTATACAGAAACTCAATGTCCTCGTCAAGGAATTTCTTCAGGATCCCTTAACCCCCTTTGGAGGGGGGTTTGGGGGGAACCTTTAGAAATACTCGGACTGATATATGGACGCGTCGATCCAGGACCGTGATTTTTCAACGATCTGATGTAGCGCCGGGCCGGCCGCTTGGTTGTGGGGCGAGAACCTAGCACGGTCACTTGGCCGGCGCCAGTAACTATCTCAGAAAATGAAGAAATGTGGTAATCTGGTAAGGCCGAAGCAGTAAACACGGCGAAGCAATGCGGTTGAGTCCGGGGACTCCAGTGGTGGCAGGTGGCGCTGATCTCTCCGGACTCCCGCATTTTTTGGGGGGTCTTCTCGATTTACCCGTAGTGCTATCCACCACCGCATTGCCTTAGCCGCGAGGCTCAAAATCGAAATCCCAATCGGCGATCGGGAAATTCCGAACTCACATGCAAAGTTCTGGTTTGTTTAAGCCAGCCAGGTAGCCTGGTGGCATAAATCAGAAAGTAAACTTTTTGGCTTACTTGTACTCGAAGGCCCCTGGAAGAACTCGGGGGCCGGCCCAGAACTTGGCTTTTTGTTCGATTTCTGAAGTGTCTTGCTGAATGAGAATCATTCTCATGACCTGTCGAGCACACCTCCTCGGTTTTGTGCTTTTTCTTCACTTTCTGAAGATGGCCGCCTGGTGCAGTATTTTGGCGGCAGGTTCTTGGCTTTTTGCCAAAATCCCTGAAGGGAATCGGCGATTGTGCCGGCGGACGCCTGGTAGTATCTGTGGCGTTATTTACATAACCGCAGGTCAGAGGTGGTTTTGCGAAATAACTTCACTCGTCGAGAATAGTGGGGTTTCAGAAGTTGGCTTTTTTGCCAAAAGTTGGAGCGCTCGAGGAACTCGGGGGGCCGACAAAGAACAAAATGGGGGGTGGGAAGAACTCCCCAGATAGATTAGACAAACTTGCAGGTCAGAGCGTTATCACTCGTTCTCAACTTGGGGGGTGGAATCCAGAAGTTGGCTTTTTTGCCACTTTTGTCGTTTCGGCGGCTGATTTACTCGGAGGGCAAAGCCCCCGCCCAGTCAAAATCCCCAGTTTCCGCATGCGCTCGGCTTACTTTAGCGGCCAAGGAATTCAAGAACTGCTCCCATTGGTGCTCACGCACTGAGAGATCCTGAAAAACGTTGCGAACCTCATCAAGGTTTTCTTGTACGAACTCATCAGAAAACGCAGCAAGGATGACTTTGTTGTCGGCAGACGGCAGAATCACGGGGCCATCTTGGTTGAGCACCGACCTCGGGTAGTGAACGGCTTTGATAATTGTTTTTCCGTCGCTGCCGCAGAAGAGCACGTCATTCCCGTCGCCTTGCGTCTCGATCATCTGTTCGGCGAGTTTGTCCATGAGATCCTTGAGTTTGGTGGTCTCCGGCCCCGGCAAGGACTCCAAGAACCGCATGATTTGGTCCCTGAGGTACTCGATTTCCTGTCGGTCCATAATGCCTCTCCTGCGGTGAAGGGGGTTGTCAGATATGCGACTCTCGTACTAGTGTAGACGTATGGACAACAATCTCAGGTTCCAATGGTACGTCGTAGCACTCAGGCAGTTCGCCTCCCGAGAGGGACACTGCCGGGTGCCGGCCCTACACGTCGAAGTACTGGAAGGCATGGAAGTCAAACTTGGCTCATTCGTGTCGTACCAGAGGCAACGCCGGCGCAAGTTGCGAGAAGATCTAAATCTTGCACAAAACCGAGGAGACCTCGAAGCGGTTCGCAAACTTGAGTCAACCATGCGCAAGTTTAAGGAACGTGAAGAAGAACTTGAAGCAATTGCTGGCTGGGCATGGGGACCCTTGCGTCCCGGGCCGTCCTCCAAAGCAGCACGCAACAGGGAGATCAAGCAACTCTACGGAAACGGCACTCAGGTCAAGGCCCTCGCCGACAGGTACGAGTTGTCACGTCAACGCATCCACCAGATCGTTGGACCTGGGGCATTGACCAATGCCTGAGACCGTGGACCCCAAGGAACTGACGGCAACTGCGCCGATTCTGTTCATTGTCATGTCCATACCCCTCTACGCCGTAGCGCTGTGGGGTGTCCTCAAGATCCTAGATGCGGACCTCCGCTGGACTCAATGCTCCGCAGTCTGTGCCATAGCGATGGTTATGAGGATGTGGGACCGGGGGCTGTTCGGCCAGAAGCGAAAGTGACCCCACCGGAGTAAGGAGGAACGCAACCTCCAGTGGGGCCAGATCCTACCAACCCATCGGGTAGTCGTCGTTGAGTCTTGACCCGTTCATGCGCTTGTAGACGTAGCGGAGTTGGCGCGGCCAATGAGTGCGCCCCTTCTGCCCACGTTTCATGTTCTTGAGCATGCTGACCGCCTCGTCCAGATGCGGAACGACGATGACACGATTGCGGATGCAATACTTGATGCACTGCATGGCGAGTGCTT
>JASLZV010000499.1 GCA_030754715.1 Phycisphaerae bacterium | reverse complement strand
GAATTTATGTCGGCTATCAAAAAAAATATCCACTTCTGTATTCTCGTGCGGCTCGCCTTGCGGCGTGTCAAACCCGCGTACTGGTGCTTCGCACCAGGCGTGTTCACATCTGCGCCCAAACGGAGAGGGCGGGATTCGAACCCGCGGTACCCGAAAAGGGCACACCGGTTTTCGAAACCGGCTCGATAGGCCACTCGGACACCTCTCCATAATAGTTGTTAGTCGATAGTCGTTAGTTACTCGACTCTTAAAGATTATAGCCGGCATACTAAGCTTATCAAGGCTAAAAACTTCCAAAGCTACAAAGCAATTCCAGAAAAAAACTGCATCGCTTTGTTACCCATAGCCAGTTTAAGACCGTTTCGCCAGATGTTGGGGAAATTGTCGCTGAACAGGCATTCGTAAGGGCAAAAGTAAGCCCAGCCTTTTGTGCTGGATTTTAATAACCGCCTCTGAGCCAGGGTGGCAATTTCAGATACATTTTTTCTATAGTCTCGGCCCC
>JASLZV010000498.1 GCA_030754715.1 Phycisphaerae bacterium | reverse complement strand
CCTGCCTTGGGAGCAGGAGGTCGCTGGTTCAAATCCAGTCGCCCCGACCATTTAACTCAACAACTTACGACATTCTTATGTTTACCTGATGGAGGGGGAGTAGCGCCTAGATTAAAATGAGCCTTTGCATAATCGGGTTTAATCCTTATTACCTGTTTGTACGCCTCCTATGCTTCCTTATACATGTCTAAGGAAGCATAGGACTCACCAAGACTATAAAAAAATGACCTGCCCCCATTGTTTGTACCCACACTCAGAAACCGATGCCCCCTCTCTCCAACCATTGTCGCCATATTGTCGCCAAATTGTCGCCAACTCCATCGGAAGTGACAGTAATCAGCAGTAATTGACAGAAAACACTTGAAAGACTTAACCTATTATGGTATAAGGCGTAACAGTCATAACAGACGCTAAATCAGGCAGTTATGAAATTAACAATAAATGGTTAGAACCTGCCTTGGGAGCAGGAGGTCGCTGGTTCAAATCCAGTCGCCCCGACCAT
>JASLZV010000497.1 GCA_030754715.1 Phycisphaerae bacterium | reverse complement strand
AGTCGCCCATTGCCTCGCGGCAGCACATGATGGCGTGGCCGGTGCCGTGGCGAGCCTCGTCCTGAGTGATCCAGGTAAGTGCAGGGTCGTCCTTGAAGGTAGCTAAGACCTCTTCCTTGCGGTAGCCGACGATGACTAAAAGATCGTCAACACCAGCCCGGCGACAAGCGTCAATTACGTGAGCCAACATGGGCCTACCACAGACCTCGTGGAGGACCTTGGGGGTGTCGGTAATCATGCGAGTGCTTTTGCCCGCAGCTAAGATTATGGCTTTGGTCTTAGTCATAAACTTCGAAAAAAGATCCAATAAGAACAACGCTCAAGAAAAATTACCCGGCCAGGACTCGAACCTGGAACGGGAGTACCAAAAACTCCTGTGTTGCCTATTACACCACCGGGTAATTATCGCTATTTTAGTCTAGCCAACACCCTATATAGCACAAAGTCAGACGCTGCACCAGAAGTAGGGCTAGATCGCAAGAGATTAAGGGCAAACCATCAAGG
>JASLZV010000496.1 GCA_030754715.1 Phycisphaerae bacterium | reverse complement strand
AGGTTTTAAGATACGCAGAAAGCAGCATAAAAGGCTCTATGCAGGTTGTAGTGAGAATGCCTGCAATCGTAAAAAGCTAGAACATTATAACCATATATGGAGTTACGACTTTCTTTCAGAAAGACTTGAAAATGGTCGGCTTGTGAAACTGTTGGTGGTTATAGACGAGTTCACTAGAGAGTGCCTGGCTATAGATATCAATCGGAAGATCAAAGGCCCTGATGTGGTGGAAGTGCTAAGATATTTGTTTGCGGTGCGAGGTGTACCTGATTATATTCGAAGTGACAATGGACCGGAGTTTGCATCGAATGCTGTTAAGAAATGGCTTGCAGTATCAGGTGTTAAAACATTGTTTGTGGCTCCTGGCAGTCCTTGGGAGAATGGCTATGTTGAGTCTTTTAACAGCAAGTTGAGGGATGAGACGTTGAACAGAGAATTGTTTTTACATATTGATGAATTAAGATATGTTGCAGATCGCTGGCGGATGGATTATAATCATTATCGCCC
>JASLZV010000494.1 GCA_030754715.1 Phycisphaerae bacterium | reverse complement strand
TGTGTACACCGGGCCAAGACGCGGGGCATGGTGACCTACCTACGTTGCCACCTCTCATTCGTCTTCCGCCTCCAACCCCTTCAACTGCTCCCGCCCATCGGCAGCAAGTGTGCGTGCATAGATCGCCGTGGTATCCGGCGAACTATGCCCAAGCTGGCGCTGAAGGTACAACACGTCCTTATCTACGCCGTACAGCTTGACGGCGTAGTGACCTGCCCCCTGAAAACTGATCCAAGTTGAGTGAGAGTCTCAGCCGACATAATGTCGGAAGGAGACTCAGATGAAGCGGTTTACACCAGAGCAGATTGTATCGAAGCTACGGCAGGCGGACGTAGAGCTGGGCAAAGGGCTTAGCGTCAAGGAGGTCTGCCGGAAGATCGAGATCAGCGAACAGACGTATTATCGCTGGCGTCAGAAGTACGGTGGGATGAGCCCGGCCCTGATCAAGGAACTCAAGACGCTCCAGAAGGAGAACCAGCGTCTTCGCAAGATTATCGCCGACCAGCGGAT
>JASLZV010000493.1 GCA_030754715.1 Phycisphaerae bacterium | reverse complement strand
AAATGTCGTTGCCGACCCTCTCGAGTGCCTTTGCAAAGGACCATGCCGTGTGGCGGCCGCGCCAGCCGCAATAGTAGATGTAGGTGTCACCGTCGACGACGATCGGGCTGTTGGCCTGCGGAATGATCATGCCCTCGTCCGGCGCGCCCTCGTCGCCGACCGTAATCACCGGTGATCGATCATCGGCGCGATGCCAGGTTCGACCGTCGGTCGAGTATCCGAGCTGCAGGTCCATCAGGCCGATCATATCGCGATCCGGATAATCCGGCGGCGGTTCCTGGAAGACGCCGAGATCTTCCGAGCGCGAGTGCAGGTGCATCGTATTGAGGAGTCCCAATCGGTAGCCCTCGTATTCGCAAACCGTTATGCCGTGGATGTTGTAAAGGATGGGCGGGTCGAGCTCATCGCCGGCGACCAGGACCCTGCCGCAATCCTCCCAGTTGACCAGGTCGAAACTCTCGTACAGCGAGATGTCCCGTGGCAGGTTCGGTACCCGCCGGGTATACAGTTGATACT
>JASLZV010000492.1 GCA_030754715.1 Phycisphaerae bacterium | reverse complement strand
TCTGCTCCGGCGTGTACTTCTTCATCTTCGAGTCTCCTTCCGACCTTGTGGTCGGCTGAGACTCTCACTCAACTTGGGCCAGTTTTAGGGGAGCAGGTCAGACGTGGCGGCGCAGACCGTTGCCCAGTACGGTATGGCGGGAACCGACGGCAACATCGACGTCATTCCCCGCCGGGCGGTGACGGTGGGCCTTGAGGAGATACTGGCCGCACGGGAGATACACATGTACTTCCTTCGCAACTGGCACTCGGGGATCCTGCGCAGGGCTCTGTTCGGTCCGGTCACGCCGTGGTTCTCGGCAAGTTACGTGCAGGGTCACCCCAACGTGACGGTGCACATGCCCAAGTACGTGGCCGCGGTGCCGAAGGTGAATGTGATTCTCAACGTGACTGCGTGAGCTGGCCGGCTTGACATTTCCGGCGCATAGGCGAGACAATCGGCGTCATGGCTGGAAAACTGTATTTCATCCTGGGCGCCACGGCGTGCGGCAAGGCTGCAGTGGGGCGGCTGCTCGCA
>JASLZV010000491.1 GCA_030754715.1 Phycisphaerae bacterium | reverse complement strand
GCCAATGCCCGCTCGATCGTATGGACCTTCGGGTCGACCGAAAGCAACAACCTGGCGATCAAAGGCGTCGCGGAGATGTACCGCGGACAGGGCAACCACATCGTCACGTGCATGACCGAGCACAAGGCGGTGATCGACCCGTGCAAGTGGCTGAGCGGGCAGGGCCTGGAGGTCACGTGGCTTCGGCCCGATTCGACCGGGCGCCTCGATCCCGAGCAGGTGGCCCGGGCCGTCACCGACAAGACGATCCTGATCTCGATCATGGCGGCCAACAATGAGATCGGCACGATTCATCCGATGGCCGAGATCGGTCGAATCGCCAAGGACCGCGGTGTGCTGTTGCACAGCGACGCCACGCAGGCGGTGGGCAAGATTCCCGTGGACGTCGAGGCGATGGGGGTGGACCTTCTCAGCCTGTCGGCCCATAAGATCTACGGTCCCAAGGGCATCGGGTGCCTGTACGTGCGGACGCGAAACCCGCGCGTGCGCCTGGCATGTCAGATTCACGGCGGCGGGC
>JASLZV010000490.1 GCA_030754715.1 Phycisphaerae bacterium | reverse complement strand
GGACTAGACCAGTGAATCAAGTCATCGCTTTCGCATGTAGCTACGGCACGGGCATGCTGGTAAATCGGTGACACGTGCAGATCGGGGCCGATCACTCGCTTGGTGTTGGCAATGTACTTCTTCAACTTCGGGTCCCACCGGACGCGCAGCATGCTGGTGCCCGTCGGCCGCTCATAGGGTGCATTGAAGCCAATAGCGCCTCCCGGCAACGCAGTGGTACACTTTCGTGTCCATCGGATTCCGTCGGGCGAGATGAACAAATCATGGAGCCCGCCGCGCAACGGCGGCGGCGGATCAGGTTGTGGCGGAGGTTTGATCCCCCCGAGCCACAGTGGCCGCCTTGTCGGGGGCGTGGCGGCGTACGGCCAGGTCACCTGCGTGTGACCGCCGCCAATTGCCTTCCATCGTTGTCGTTCATCGGGATCGTCCGGCTCGTAGAACACGCCCAAGTGATCTACATCGACCAGGTTGTTAGGCTCGTTGGGGGCGGCGTTTGCCGGTAATTCACAGACATTGA
>JASLZV010000048.1:3395-9366 GCA_030754715.1 Phycisphaerae bacterium | reverse complement strand
CACGCGAAGATGCACTGCGTGTGCGTCCCTGGATCTTTGGTGACCGTGTGATGCGCTTGGCGACCAGCGCAGAGCTAACCCATGGGCGGCCGTCGTGCAACTGGCCGGGCAGATCGGCGTGACGTGCAAACTTTTTCGCCGCGAAGGGGACACCGTTCACCTGGTTCCGATAAACGAGCAGTTGTCCCCGCAATCCTTCGCATCCGACCAACTGGTCTGGGCCCTGCGCGTCCTTGTCCGCGTGCGGGCATAGGACGACGGTCCAATCCGCCGCAGAGGACCCAGCCGAACAGAAGAGATCGCGTCGATACGGGATTGATCCCCCCGCGGTTTGCCGGCGGTCAGTGGTTGAATTTTTCCGAAGTGAACAGATAGACGGTGGTCCGGGGGTCGCGCCAGGCGCCGGGCGGCAGGTTGGCCTTGCCCTGACAGCACTGGTCGAGGAATTCCTCGGCGCCCCAGCCCATGTCAGTGGCCACCTCCGGCAGAAAACATCCCGACCGGGCCCCCTGCACGACGTAGATGCCGTGGGCGCCGACGGTCAGGGCGGCCGGATCGTCGGTCTTTTCCAGCGGCGAGAGCACGGACACTTCGACGGTCAGTTGGTCCAGTTCCGTCGGCGTGATGGGGTCGTGCAGGAATCGCGGGTCGTGCCCGGCGGCCGACGCGCCCATCTCGACGATCATCTCGCCCAGTGGCCCGCGCGGCTGAAACGTGCCGATGCACCCGCGCAGGCGCCCGGCGTTGGTCAGCGTCACGAAGCACCCCCGCTGCTCGGCCAGCACGCCGTTCGATTGTACCACGCGAGGGCGGGGGACGCCGGTAACCTGGGCGGCGGCGGCGGCTCGCGCCAGGGCCACCAGTTTGCCTCGATCTTCAGCAGATATCGCCATGGGTGATTCTCCGTCGCCGCAGGCCAGGTCGCGGGGGCCTACACCTGCTTGAGGAAGATGAAAAACGCTCCGGCTCCGGTCAGCACCACAGCCGTCACCGCGGCGGCGGCTATCAGCACCCCTATGACTGTGCCCACGTAAAACTCCTTCCTGGTGAAGCCCAACAGGTAGCCTCCGATTGCTCCGCTGTAAACGCCCGAGCCGGGCAGAGGGACCCCTATGAACAAGCCCAGTCCCAGGACGCCGTATTTCTCGACAAGGGGATGAACCTTCTTCTGGACCCTGACGACCACACGATCCCACAGCCGCCTGACGGGCCCCAGGCGCAGCGCAACGTGCAGGAGCCTTTCCAGCAGGAAATAGATGACCGGTCCGAGCAGTATGTTCACGACCACGGCCGTCAGGACCACCGCCGCGTAGTGCTCCTTGGCCACCAGAATCCCATAGGGAATGCTGGCCCGAAGTTCCAGGAACGGCGCGAGGGTAAGAATGACAATCCACACGTAGGGATTGCTGAACGTCTGCGAAAAGAACTCATGCATCGCCGATTCCTTCGCCGCGGTATCCTGGGTGGCGCAGCCGCAGATGCGTCCGGCAATTATCACACCACCGACAGTAGACTTTCACCCCTGGCGTTTGTCAATTGTCAAAGACCCGCCCCGCCGTCGGCGGGGCGGGGGCGGCGCTTCTCCGGGGCGCCCGCCGACGGTACAATGTCGCCCATGGCAATTCGAACGAAGATCGTCGCGACGCTCGGTCCGGCCTGCGAGGAGGCGGAGGCCATCAGGCAACTTGCCCTTGCGGGGGCGGACGTGTTTCGCATCAACTTTTCCCACGGTAACGAATCGCAGCGCCAGGGCCTGCTGGCAAACATCCGGTCAGTGGAGGACGAACTCGACCGCCCCCTGGCGGTGATGGCGGACCTGTGCGGGCCGAAGATTCGCGTGCGTGAGATCGCCGGCGGGTCGGTGCTGCTCGGCGAAGGGCATCAAATCACAATCGAGCGTCAGCACGTTGTGGGGGACGCCAGACGGTTTTCCACCACCCTGGAAGAACTCACCAAGACGGTGGCCCCGGGGGAGGCGATGTTGCTGGACGACGGCAAGATCAGCCTGGAAGTGGTGGAGGTCCGCCCGCCGGACGAGGTCGTCTGCCGGGTGGTTCGAGGCGGTATGCTGGCCAGCGGCAAGGGGGTGAACCTGCCGGACACGCGGTTGGAGGTCCCCGCCATGACGGAAAAGGACCGCCGCGACGCGGCCTGGATCGCCAGAGGCGACTTTGACTACGTAGCGATCTCGTTCGTCAGGACGGCCGACGACATAGCCGTTCTGCGCGAGACTCTCGGCGCGGCCGACTGCGGGGCACACGTCATCGCGAAGATCGAAAAGCCCCAGGCCATAGCCAACATCGAGTCGATCGTCGCGGCGTCTGACGGGGTGATGGTGGCCCGCGGCGACCTTGGCGTGGAGATGGACCTGCCGAGTGTACCGGTGGCACAGAAGCGGATCGCTGGCCTGTGTCAGGCGTCAGGCAAGCCCTGCATCATCGCCACTCAGATGCTGGAGAGCATGACGTCCTGCCGCACCCCCACTCGTGCGGAGGTCTCGGACGTAGCCAACGCCGTCCTGGACCACGCCGACGCGGTGATGCTGTCGGGCGAGACGGCCGTCGGACAGTTCCCGGCAGCGGCGGTGAAGATGATGGACCGCATCGTGGCGGAGATCCAGGGCTATGACGACCAGACCACCGCATCTGCGCCCGCACCGCCGGTGAGAGCAGGCACGGCGGGGGCACTGGCCGCCGGTGTCCGTGAAATAATGGCGACTCAGGCGATTGCGGCGATAGCCACTTTCACGGTTACCGGCACGACGGCGAGGATGTTTTCCAAGCAGAGGCCGGCCTGTCCGATCCTGGGCATTTCGCCCGATCTGGGCGCCGTGCGGCGGATGTGCCTGTACTACGGAGTGGTTTCGGTGCGGGCGTCCGCCCCGCAGCACACCCGCGACGTGCTTGGCCTGGCTTCAGAGTTTGCCATCGAACAGGGAGCGGCCAGGGTGGGAGACAAGATCATCGTGGTGTCTGGCCGCTCACTCAATACGCCCGGGGGGACCAGCACCCTGGTAGTCCACACGGTGGAATAGCCCGGGCCCGTCGAACGACGAAGTTAATCTGCGTCCTCGGTAGTATCGATAAAAGTAACGGTGTCCTGGTGGGTGTCCAGGACGGCTGCAGTGGGATGTTTGGAGCGGCGCGGGTGGTGAAGGGCGCCGGGGCAGATAACCCGCACCTTGCCGTGCCGGTCGTCGCTTGTGCGGTGGGTATGCCCATGACAGATGTAGGGAAAGCGATGGGCGGCCACCAGCGCCTTGAGCAGGCGTAAGTCATGGCCGTGCAAAGCCGCGAGATACTGCTCGTTTCTCAGTGGAACGTCGATCAGCAAGGGTGAAAAGTGTACGCCGCATCGTTCGGCGGCCTCGGCCAGCCGATCGACCTGGTGGTCGGAGTTTCCGGCCACCAGGTACGCCGGGGTGCCGGCGGCGCCCAGCACCTCCACGTCGCCGGGGCTGTGGATGTCTCCGCAGTGCACCAGCACCTCGACATCGTGGGTGGCCAAGGCCGCCATCGCCGCCCGGAGGAGCCCCGTCCGCCCGTGCGAATCGCTCAGCAGTCCGATTCTCATGTTTCAAGTTCCCTTCCACCGCGGCTGCGACAGCGACGTTAGAACACAAGCACAGTTCAATAACCAAATCGCGGTCGAATTCCAAGTTCCAAGTCACAAAGACAGCCGGAATTGGCAAGCCGCAACCCAACTCTTGCGTGCTGCGCCGCGGTAGACGACACTATTGCCCGTGGAAACAAACGATCGGCCTATCTGCGTGTTTGATTCCGGTCTGGGCGGTCTGACGGTCGTGCGCGAACTGATGGCGGCCATGGGCGGAGAGGACATCGTGTACCTGGGCGACAGCGCGCGGGTGCCTTACGGGATCAAGTCGCTGGAAACGGTGCGGCGGTTCGCACTAAGCGATGCGGCCTACCTGATGCGGTTTTCTCCGAAACTGCTGGTGGTGGCGTGCAACACGGCCTCGGCGGCGGCTATCGACGTGCTTCAGGAGCGCATTGACGTGGACGTGGTAGACGTGATCGGCCCGAGTGCGGCGGCGGCCGTGGGGCGCACCGACAGGCCCATCGGCGTGATCGCCACCGAAGCGACGATCTCATCGGGGGCGTATCAACGGACAATCGAGCGGCTTGCTCCCGGCCGCGAGGTGCTGGTCGCCGCCTGTCCGCTGCTGGTGCCGATTGTCGAAGAGGGCCGCGGGGAGGACGACCCGATCGTCCTGCACGTTTTGAGCGACTACCTGCACCGGCTTCAGCGGGCCCGTCCGGGGGCGATGATCCTCGGCTGCACGCATTACCCTCTCCTGTCGGGAGCGATAGGCAAGTTGATGGGCCCCGATGTGCCGCTGATCAATTCCGGTCAGGCGGCGGCGGAAGAGGTGCACAGGCGGCTTGTCGACACACACCTACAGTCCCCGCGCAGCGCCGGCGGGACGCTGCGGTGTTTCACCACCGATAACCCCCGTCGTTTCGCGCTTCTGGCGGAGCGTTTCGGCGGACGGAAAATCGACGACGTGATGTTCGTGGGAACCGACGAACTGGAATGCATAACGGAGCCGACAACGTGATTTCCACAAGAACCCTTATTCTTAGAGCCCCTAACAAAGCGATGCGGCATTCGGCCGGCCCCTTTGCCGTCTGGCGGCGTCGGGCTGCATCGACAATCGGCGGGGGTTGCCTGCTTGGCCCTCCTTGCCAGCCAACAAATCGCTCGGCCTCTATGCATCGCTTCATTTTGTCAGGGACTCTTAGTCTTCTTTGCGCGATGCCGGAGGTTCTGGCCGGCTGCGACAACCCAAAGGATTTTACGCTCACCGGCGCAAGCCGTAAGATTATGGGCCCGTCGCCAAAGGAACTGGTGTCCCAGGCGTTCGAAGACCCCGACCCGGACGTGCGGCGTGAGGCCATCGCCAAACTGTCCAGCCATTCCTGGGGCCTGAAGGAGCCGTACCTCAAGGGCTACGCCGCGCTGCTGGAGGTGGAGATGAAGCGGAAGGCGCCCTTTCGTTATCCCATGCTGATCTGCGTGGCTGTCCGCGCGTTGGGGCGGTCGGGCGACGCGGAGTATCTTCCGGACCTTCTGCGTGCGATGAAAGACCCCTCCGACGAGGTGCGATGGGACGCCGCCGTGGCGTTGGGCAACGTTGTCAGCGAGGCGGCGGTGGCGCCTCTACGGAGGGCGGCGGTGTCCGACCCGTCAGTGGACGTTCGGATCGCCTGCTGCCGCGCGCTTCGGCGCTATCGGCGTCAGGACGTGGTGAACACGCTCGTGCGGTGCATGTCCGACAAGGAATTCGGCGTACAATACCAGGCGCACGAGATGCTGGTGGAACTCACCGGGCGGGATTTCGGCCCGTCGGCGGCCCGCTGGGCCGGTACGGACCTGAGCAAACTACCCCCCAAGACCACCAAGCGGGGCAGCGCCTGGTGGAATCCGATCGGCTGGTTTAGATAAGACCTGAACCGTTCGGATGATCGCCAACGAACCCGACGGTTTTTCTCCCGCTAAAGGACAGTATTCGTGAGCACGAATCTCGCCCAGTTGCATCACCAGGTTATGTTTGGGCAGTCGGGCGGAAAGATCATCTGGCAGCCGCGGATCGGCTGCTGGTATTACGACAAGAAATTCATGGGTCAACCGCTGGGGGGACCCTACACGGGCATGTCGTATGTCGAACTGTTTCGGTCCCTGGGCTGTTCCGCGCGGATTTACGACTACGGCGACTGCTTCAAGCGCATCGAGCACCCGCAAGTCCGGCACATCTGGCAGGATGCAGACAGCGGTGAGCGTGTCGAGCCCCCTCAGGTCCCACAGTCCCGGCACGAGGTGGACACGCGTAAGAAGCAGCACATCATCGAAACTCCCGCCGGCACGCAGGTCGAGATAGTTCGCCAAAGCCCCAACAACCCCGGGACAATCCACGTGAAGTGGGAAGTAGCTTCGGAAGAAGAACTCAAGG
>JASLZV010000048.1:0-3385 GCA_030754715.1 Phycisphaerae bacterium | reverse complement strand
TGGCCACATGGCGCGAGGAAAACACGACGTGGCAATGGGACCAGGAGCGTTACGAAGCCATCCGGTCCGAATGGGGCGACATGGGCGCGCCGACCGCATATCTCCCCCGCATGAACGTCCAGAGCCTGTATCTCAACAAGATGGGTACACAAGCCGGCATCTACGCCATATGCGACTGGCCCGACACCACGGAGGGGTACTTCCGGGCGTTGGAAGAGTCCCACGAACGATTGATCGAGGTGGTCAATGCCTGCCCGATAGACATCATCAACTTCGGCGAAAACATTCACGCTTCAACGCTGTCGCCTGAGTTGTTTGTGAAGTATCACCTGCCGACCTGTCAACGCCGCTGCGAGCGGCTTCACGCCGCCGGCAAGTTCGTCCACTCTCACTGGGACGGCGACACGAAACCGCTGCTGGCATATGCGAAACAAACCGGTCTCGACGGGATCGAGGCAATCACCCCCCAGCCGCAGGGCGACGTTACGCTGGAAGAGGTCAAGGAGGCCCTGGGGGACGAGATGGTGCTTCTCGACGGTATCCCGGCGATTTACTTCGACGACATGTTCCCCATCGAAGTACTGACGGACTGCGCTCACAAAATTATCGAATTATTCGCACCGAGACTTGTGCTGGGCATCTCCGACGAGATTTCCTCCACCGGAGACATCGAGCGAATCGGCGTGGTGGGCGCGATAGTGGACGAATACAACGCCCGGTTTGACACTTGACGTCGGCAAGGTTATCAAAAGGCGCAAAGGACACAGAGACAATTGAAATGCTGCGTCCGGTCGTTGGTAGACTCCGGTCATACTGGCGGTTGTTTTTGACGGCAAGGTGCATTTACGGCCGGACTGGCCCGAGCCGACAGCGGGTCCGGACGAGGCGCTGGTGGCTGTCCGGACCGTCGGCATCTGCCGGACCGACCTGGAAATCCCAGTTAAAGGCTCTGAACGAGGCCGAGTTACTCCGGAACATAAAGGTACTAATCGATGTGCAGTGATGCGGGGGGATTTCATCTGACTGTATCGAGCGACGGCGCGACGGTCGGGCGGTTCGACGCGCTGGTGGAACTCGGCCGGTCCCACGCGGTGACCACTCGGCGGGGCTTTGACGTGGCTTTGGCACAGGCCGATCCCGGCGCCGCGGCAGATGCACTGGGGCGATCTTTGACACTGGGCGGGGCGGCGTGGTTGAACCAGGTTCACGGCGCACGGGTGATCGAGGTACACTCGCCCGGGGCGGCTGGCGACGGCGACGGGATCGTGACCGACACAGAGGCGATGGGGCTGGTGGGGCGCAGCGCCGACTGCCCGCTGGTGCTGGTGGCCGACAAGGCCGGCGAGGCGGTGGGAATGTTCCATGCCGGGTGGCGAGGCTGCGCGGGGGGGATTGCCGGCGAGTTGATCTCGCGCCTGGCGAGGCGATTCGGCACAGATGCGAGCGGCCTGGTCGCCTGCATCTGCCCCTCAGCGGGACCCTGCTGCTACGAGGTCGGGCGAGACGTTTACGAAGCGGTCCTGACAGGGATGGGGGCCGAGGCGGCCAGACTCTTCGACCGCCGCGGCGAGAGGTTGTATTTCGACATGGCCGCGGCCATCCGCTACCAACTCATCGGCGCCGGGGTGGGCGAAGAAAACGTCCACCAAGGGGATCTCTGCACAATGTGTCGAAACGACCTGTTTCCCAGTTACCGCCTGGAAGGCGAGCGAGCCGGACGATTCGGGGCGATCATCGCAAAGAAACAGCCACCAGGGGGGCAAAACCAACAGGCGCGGGAAGGCAACAACTGATGAAGAAGGCCAGGCCATACTCGTCGGGTCAACTCAAAGGCAACACGCCCCAGCGGACGTTCAGGGGGGGCAACTGCTTCAGG
The DNA here is from genome assembly GCA_030754715.1 of Phycisphaerae bacterium. Lineage (GTDB taxonomy): Bacteria > Planctomycetota > Phycisphaerae > SM23-33 > SM23-33 > JASLZV01. The sequence goes on along the minus strand of JASLZV010000048.1, from coordinate 1,509 downwards.
TCGCCACCATGCCGCTGGGGGGGATCGGGGCCGGTTGCATCTGCTTCAACGGACAGGGCGGGCTGAGGGTGAAGAACTTGTACTTGACCCGCGGCGGCCGGACAAGGAAGATTCGCCTCGGCATAACCGCAAAGACAGGCAAAAAGACAACGATCCGAACTGTCCAGTCAGTTCGCTGATATTTCGCCGGCAGCAGATTCGGTACTATCCTTTTATGAGGTGGGTCATGGCCAAGGCAACGAGACTTCCGGCCAGCAGAAGCGTAACGCCCAAGACGACGACTTTCGGCGTGTTTGCGGCGTGCGACCCTCGGATCGACGCGGCCTCGCGCGAGCGAACGGTCAACATTGTGGCCATCATCGCCGATATCATCGCAAAGAACGTGCAGATGCCCGACGGTACGCCAGCCGAGGTGGTCTATGCGCCGCTTCTGGTCGACACGGAAAAGCAGGCGGACATCGTGGCGCGTCAGTTTCGCCGGACCGGCGTCGATGCCGTGGTGTGCTGTCCGGACACCTGGGCGTTTCCGCAGTTGACGGTGATGAGTGTGCTGGGGCACTTTCCGGCCGATATGCCCGTTAACTTCACGGTGGGCAACACCGCGCCCAAACCGGGGGTGGTATTCGCTCACGCAGTCAACGGCGCGCTGGGACAGTCGGGCCGCCTGAGCCACCTGAACGTCGGGGCCTGGGCGGACACGGGCATGAAGCCCAAACCATCCGCCGAAACCGTCACGGCGCTAACTGACTGGTGCTATGCGGCCCTGACGTACGCGGGGCTGAAGGGCCGCCGCGTGGTGGTGTTCGGGCACGACTCGATGGGAATGGAAACGGCTATCCCGCACATCATACCCACTCGCAGGACCTTCGGCCTGGAGATCACGCGCCTAGACATGAAACTGCTGGCCGACATGCTTCACAAAGGCTCCCACGACGCGAGGGAACTCAAGGCCCTCCGCGGCTGGGTGGACAAGCACGTCGGCAAGCGGCTGGACCTGAGGCAGCCGGACGGCGAGGAGAAGTTCAACCAGTCGCTGGCGCTTTACCTGATTGTCCGCGACCTGATGGACGAACTGTCGGCGGTGGGCGGAGGATTCATGAGTCAACTGGAATGGGGCAGCGACCCGCGCGGAGAGCCCCTGCCGATTGCCGATGCGATGGAATCGCTTCTGAACAGCACCTTCGACCACAACGGTGCCAAGCCCGCGTCGCCCTTCGCCACCGAGGCCGACGTTCAGGGCCTGCTGACCATGTTGGTTACCACCTGGCTGTCGGGCGGGCATCCTCCACTGTTCATGGACTTCCGCAAGGCATGGGGGCCTGAGGAACTGACCTCCGTGGCAAAACGTCTGAAGGTCCGGTTCAACGGAAAGGAGCCCTGGGCCCGCCGCGGGATCGTGGACGGCAACAACAGCGGTTCGGCCTCGCTGAACTGGGCGGGAAAGCCGGGAGACCCGGTGGCCGCCATAATGAAGAACGTTTCCATGCCGGGTGCGGAACTGGACTATTT
>JASLZV010000489.1 GCA_030754715.1 Phycisphaerae bacterium | reverse complement strand
GGGTAAAGTGATTAAGATCGAATTGCTTTATCAGGCGGGATAGCGCCCGGGAGATGCTGTCGCCTCGAATGTGGCGCCCTTCGGCATTTGGAAAGACCCAGCCCTCCGAGCCGCCCGTAGTCTGCATCTCTCTCAAGATCAGGACCGCCCGGGTCGACAGCGGAATTCTGTTACCTCGTCCATTCTTCGATCGCGCTGCGGGTAATGACCAGATTCGATTGGTAAGGTCGACATTCTCCCACGCCATTGACGCGACTTCTCCTAGGCGTTGGCTGGACACCAACAAAAACCGTAGGGCAGTGTTTACTTGCAAGGACATATGGGATTGGTCTAGCGCCGACATGAAGGCCACGATCTCTTCAGGACTCAGAACCCGATCGCGCCGGTTTTCCTTGGCAGGGGCTCGGACATGGGCACATGGTGAATGCTCTAGTATCCCTCGCTCTATGGCAAAGCCAAAAAACCGTTTCAACAGTGCTAGGGTCCTGTTGGCACTGATTGGCGCCCCGCGTTTGGAGAT
>JASLZV010000488.1 GCA_030754715.1 Phycisphaerae bacterium | reverse complement strand
ACAAGGGACCCGCAAAATTGAAATGCACTTTTTACCAGACGTCTATGTGGTTTGCCAGGAGTGCAAAGGATCCCGCTACAATCGCGAAACTCTCGAGATTCGTTATAAGGGAAAGAACATCGCCAACGTGTTGAGCATGCCAGTAGAAAAGTCTCTGGCCTTTTTCGAAAACTTCCCAAAGATCAAACAGCTGCTCCGGGCTCTCAACGACGTCGGTTTAGGATACATGACCCTGGGCCAGTCATCCACCACCCTTAGCGGCGGCGAAGCTCAACGAGTGAAGTTAGCCACTGAGCTGGGCAAAACCCCCACCGGCCACAGCCTCTATATCCTTGATGAGCCAACCACCGGCCTGCATTTTGCCGACATCCACAACCTGCTAAACGTCCTCAACCGGCTGGTCGATCTGGGCAATAGCGTCCTGGTTATTGAGCACAATCTGGACGTAATCAAGCACGCCGATTATATTGTAGACTTGGGACCCGAAGGAGGAGATGCCGGCGGACAAATCGTTGCCCTGGG
>JASLZV010000487.1 GCA_030754715.1 Phycisphaerae bacterium | reverse complement strand
AGGGTGAGTTGGGGTGGTAGAATATTGGCCATGACGGCCACGGGGACACTTCGGTGGCGGGGGTTCGGCGGTGTTGCACTGATGCCAAGGGAGGTGGGATTACTCTCACTCAACTTGGACCAGTTTTAGAGGAGCAGGTCAGTCTGCTTGTTCTTCTTCGTTAGGAGATTGGCTTTCGCGGTCCCCGGCGCCCTCCTCGCCAGCGACGGACAGCAGCCGGCGAATGCAATCACTGCACCGAATCTGGGCATCCGACCGGGGGCCTGATTCGCCGGCCATCAGGGCCACGACATCGCCGGCAGTGAATATGCCGACCGGTCGCCGATGGGTGCCGCCCTGAGTGACGATCACCAGCTGATGTATCTTCTGGCGGAGCATCTGCTCGACCGCCTGCCACACGAGCGTGTCCGGGGACACTGTGCGTAGCCTCGGGCTCATGATGTCCTCGGCCGTGATGGACGCCAGGTCTTTGCCATAGCATCCGATCAGGTCCGTCTTGGTGACAACACCGCAGGCGTCGAGGCGCTCG
>JASLZV010000486.1 GCA_030754715.1 Phycisphaerae bacterium | reverse complement strand
GAAATGATCTTGGAACGCATGGCGCGACTGTGGTTGCGCGTCCAAGAAGGCGACCCACCGCCCCCGATGAGTCCAGGCGATGTTCGCCGGCTATTCCCGCAAGACAAGGGCAGCGAGATGGTGGCCGACCAAACGCTCGTCGAGGCGGCGCAGAAACTGCGTGAAATCAAAACCAACCTTGCCAGCCTCGCTGACCAGAAAGCGGTGCTGGAAACAGCGATCCAGGGCGAGATGGGTGAGCACGCTGTGCTGGCTGACAGCGACGGCCATGTGATCGCTACCTGGAAGACCACCAAGGCGAGCAGTCGGTTTGATGCCAAGGCGTTCAAGGCCGCGCAGCCTGATCTTTTTGCTGAATTTTGCAACCACGTAAACGGCACGCGCCGTTTCATATTGAAAGGGGATAAATAAATGAGCAACTTAATTCCGATCACGGACATCGAGAAGATGGCGATCAGCATCGCTGCAAGCGGTCTTTTTGGAATCAAGACCAAGGAACAGGCAATTGCGCTGATGTTGGTAGCGCAGGCCG
>JASLZV010000485.1 GCA_030754715.1 Phycisphaerae bacterium | reverse complement strand
AAATTCTCCAATATGAGGACGAGGCGCGCTAGAGCGTCTGGCAAGAATATATTCGCAAAAAAGCCCGTGCCGCTTCTGGAATCGCCGGCGGCACGGCGATTCAGGAAACGTGCAATGCGAGCGTCATTTTACCGATCACTCTAACCGCGCGAGAACAATGAAGGAAAGGACACCGCGAACCATGTCGGAAAACCCCGCTCAAGCGCTTGTCGACCACCAGCCTAGCCACGAGTTTCTCATTGGCATCGACTCGGACGGCTGCGCGTTCGATACAATGGAGATCAAGCACAAGGAGTGTTTTATCCCCAACATCATCAATCATTTCGGCCTCCAGGCAGCCTCCAAGTACGCCCGCGACGCAGGCGAGTTCGTCAATCTCTACTCTCAGTGGCGCGGCATCAACCGCTTTCCAGCCGTCGAAATGGTTCTCGACCTGCTCGAGCAACGCGACGAGGTCAAGGCTCGCAATGTCACGATCCCCGAGATGCACGCCATGCGCGAATGGATCGCCAACGAAGACAAGCCGTCGAATC
>JASLZV010000484.1 GCA_030754715.1 Phycisphaerae bacterium | reverse complement strand
CTCGTATCCATCATTGTCTCTGTCACCACATCGGTCACAAAAGCACTCGTCATGGCACCCGCTATCGGTGCAAGTGCACCCCCCGATAAGACAGTACCCGCAGTCGCACCTATCGCTGCACCTGTTGCTACTACCGTTGCTTTTTTTATGGTCGTGCATCCCGCTAGCCCAAGTACAGTAACAAGAGTAAGATGTCTGCTACGCCAAGGAGTACGCATAGTATCGTATGGTATGCTGTCCAGATAATATCATACTTCACACAATCTCCTGTATCACTCCGATAACTATTACAACCGCTACAACGGCTATGACAATCTTCCATTGGTTAGTTAAACCTTCCCATAAATTTTTCATCTTTGTTTCCTATGTTGAGTTAGATTATTTTAGTCCGAATGCACTTCCAGTCAGTATAGCACCAAAGGCTAAATGAAAAATGCCACCTCCCATCAAAGTGAATGGTGAATGTTGGCCTGTCATTTTCTTCATCAGTTCAAGTTGAATCAGTGGGTCTTTAACCGTGTTGAGTATCTCAATAAATG
>JASLZV010000483.1 GCA_030754715.1 Phycisphaerae bacterium | reverse complement strand
ACGTTGTATGGCTGCGTGTGTTGGTAAGATCCGCTTGCAGGGTCTGGTTAAGGTCGGCGGAAACGGCGAATGGGCTCACGATCCGGACAACCCACAGTATTATCTGATTCGGGACCGGAAAGTAGCGCTGCCACTGTACCCGCAGTTGGGTACCGAGCCAAACGGATATTACATTCCGTCACGGCACGTTCCTCGAGCTTATTCACAGCAGATGTTTGGACCGGGCGTAGATCATTCAATTGATCAGTATATGGTTCCGGACCGAGATCTGTTAGGCCTTTTGCAGCTCTTTAGGACGACCCAGCGTATCATCTTCAAATGGAAACGTGAGCCAGGTCCGAAAATATTCGAGACCAACATTCACGGCAAGAAGTTTGAGATGTATAACGACACGGTTATCGGCTTCAACCGTAAAGGTAAAGAAGTTATCCGTGTTACCGTTGAGGAGCCCTTCTACGTACGACCGGAAGAGCATCCTGGCGCGATCTAAAGAGGAAGCTCGACCTGGGCATGCCTCAGTTGAAACGATACGGCAACCGGA
>JASLZV010000482.1 GCA_030754715.1 Phycisphaerae bacterium | reverse complement strand
CATGAAGACATCTGAAATCAGAAATCAATTCTTCGACTTTTTTACAGATAAGGGGCACACTTATGTTCGGAGTGCGCCCTTGGTACCGAAGGATGATCCCACGCTCCTGTTTATAAATGCCGGGATGAACCAGTTCAAGAACATATTCCTGGAGAAAGAAAAACCGAAGCATTTACGGGTGGTGAATAGTCAGAAATGCATCCGTGTCAGCGGTAAACACAACGATCTAGAAGAAGTCGGCATCGACACATTTCATCATACTTTTACTGAAGTTTGGGGATTGGAGAAAGATCGTCTATGGGCCACTGTTTATAATGATGACGATGAAGCCGATGAATTGTGGAAAAAAGTTACGGACATTGCCCCGGAACGGGTACTGCGGTTTGGTAAAAAGGACAATTTCTGGGAGATGGGCGATACAGGACCTTGTGGTCCCTGCTCTGAAATACACTACTACGTAGGGGAGGATTCGTCCAAACAATCGGCAGACGGCATCAATTCCTCGGATCAGTACTGGGAGCTCTGGAACCTTGTTTTCATTCAGA
>JASLZV010000481.1 GCA_030754715.1 Phycisphaerae bacterium | reverse complement strand
GCCAACGGCCTTCCGTTCATAGGCGTTAACCATCTGGAGGGGCACATCTACGCGGCCTGGCTCGAAGACGCCGAGCCTGAGAGCAGTCCGGGATTCCCGTTACTGTGCCTCATAGCCTCGGGAGGGCACACCGACCTGATTGTGATGGAGGGGCACGATCGCTTCAATCTGGTAGGGCGAACACGTGACGACGCCGCGGGCGAGGCCTTCGACAAGGCGGCGCGCGTCCTGGGGCTAGGTTTCCCCGGAGGGCCGGAGATACAGAGGATTGCGGAGAACGGCACCGGCCAAGAGCCCAGGTTCACACGTCCGCGGGTGAGGGACTCACTGGACTTCAGCTTCAGCGGACTGAAGACGGCGGTGCTGCGGCGGGCCGAGGAGCGAGGGATATACCCGCCACCTCCCGGAGGCGCGCCCGACCCGCAGCGGGTTGCGGAAGTGGCCGCCGCGTTTCAGGAGGCCGCGGTGGACACGATGGTTCACCGGGCCGTGGAAGCAGCGGGGCGCTATGCGGTTAAGGGCATCCTGCTGGTTGGCGGCGTAGCCGC
>JASLZV010000480.1 GCA_030754715.1 Phycisphaerae bacterium | reverse complement strand
GTCACTCGCTCCAAGAGGATACACGGCCAAGGCAAGAGGAAATCGACGCCTTTATTATTCCTGCCGAGTTGGCAGATGTGCCTGCTGATGCTTCCCGAAAACCCCATCCGCACTGGCGGCAGGACAATCCGGAGCCCTCGGGCATTCGGTCGCCTCCATGCTGTGTTAGAAGAGAAGATCGCACGAAAAAGGGGCTTGTCGGCAATGAGCGCAAGTCGTTAGAATTCAAGCGGGATCAGGTTTTTGGTAGGCACAGGCGGCACGTTGCCTTCGTTGCGATGTGCGATTTTTTCAGACGCCTGGACAGTCAGGGCCACACACGGCCGGAAGGCAGCGTCATGCACAAGTGTGCTTCGTGCGAAGGATTTCTCGTTAAGCGACGTACCTCGCACGGCTGGACGTACGCCTGCAAGCAGTGCGGTGGCCGTTCGGTTGCCCTGTCGGTGCTGCGCCGGGCCGCGGGGGGTGTTTTGTACCTGTCCATCCCGAAAAGCCCATCCGCACTGGCGGCAGGGTAATCCGGAACCCTCGGGTATTCCTTCGCTTCCAT
>JASLZV010000047.1:3405-9472 GCA_030754715.1 Phycisphaerae bacterium | reverse complement strand
ACGTGCTGGAATGCGATAGCGAGGTCGATGCGCTGCTCCGGGAAAACCGCCTGATCAAGGACATTCAGCCGCGGTTCAACGACCGCCTCAAGGACGGCAAGAGTTTTCCCTATTTGCAGATTACTACGGGTGAAGATTTTCCGCGCGTCTCGGTCACGCGCGAGCCGCGGCTGAAAAAGGCCAAACTCTACGGGCCGTTCGTTTCGCCCGCGGAGTTGAGGGCGGCTGTCCCCCTGATGCAGCGGGTGTTTAAGTTCCGCACGTGCAACCTGGACATCCGAGCTGACGATGAATCGCGACGGAACTTCCGCCCGTGCATCCTGCACAACATCAAACAGTGTACCGCCCCGTGCGCCGCTAGGGTTGATCGGGTCCGCTACGCCGGGCAGATCAGGCACCTGAGGCAGTTTCTCGAGTCCAAGGGCACGGTACTGCGCCGGGCCCTGACTCGGCAGATGGACGAGGCGGCGGCCAAGTTGGACTTTGAGCGGGCCGCTGAACTGCGAGATGAACTCCGCGCCATGGAAGGCCTCCAGCGGCGCGGATTGGCCGGTCAGGATGTGCAGCCGGAGGTGTTTTACGTTGACCCGGCCGAGGGACTGGCCCGCCTGGCCCAGGCGCTGAACCTCGCCGCTCCGCCGCGGTCCATAGAAGGCATCGACATCGCGCATCTCGGTGGCGGGGAACTCTGCGGGGCCATGGTCTGCTTTATCGACGGCAAATCCTTCAAGGGCGGATACCGGCGGTACAGGATCAAGACCGTAGCGGGAAACGACGACTTTGCCTGCATCCGGGAGGTGGTGTGGCGGAGATACAAACATGCCGGGATGAACGAGGAACTATTTCCCGACATCATCCTGATCGATGGCGGGAAGGGCCAGTTGTCGGCCGCCTACGGCGCGTTCGATGAGTTGGAATTCACCCCGCCGATGCTGCTTTCATTGGCCAAGAAGGAAGAGATGGTTTTCGTGCATGGCCGGGACGGGCCGCTGCGCCTTCCGCGCCGCGACCCGGCCTTGCGAGTCTTACAGTCGGTCCGCGACGAGGCGCACCGGTTCGTTCAGCATTACCACCATATCCTCCGCCGCAAGGCGACCCTTGGCCTTGAGTAGCCCGGCGCGGCAAAACAGAAGAAGAAGCCCCAGACCACCGACGGGCCGGCCTAAACACCCGCTCGCCGCCGGTCGTTGGCGGGACCCATCAAGCAAAACTCAGCGCGGCGCCTCGGGAAGGCGCCGCGCCGAGTTGCATATTACCCTCGCGACGGCCGGTAACGGTTGCCGCCGGCCTTGCTGCATTTGCAGGGTCCTGTCTAGTCCTCGGCTGACGGGATCGGCGTCGGCCCCACCTCAACGTCGTCCTTGGCCGTTGCGATCCTGAACAGTGGGCTTCGGGCCATGAGGATCTTTTCGTCGCCGGGGCCTATGGCGATGAGCCTCAGCCGGCAGAAACGGTTGTTGATCTTCGGCACGGTCCAGATAGGCTCGCTGCCGAAGGTCACTCCCTTAACAATGGTCTTCCAGATCAAGGCGTTGTTGGTGGACAGTTGCAGCAGCATATTGTCGTATTTCTTGGCCGCTTCGGGCAGCCACACCAAGCGGATTTCCGTTCCGCCTCTCAGCAGTGAACCTGCGCGGGGCCAGCCGGGACGCACGACCTCCTCGCCCGATTCGGGAGGGATCTCGACGAACGGTTCGGCCACTGGGGGGGCGGGGCGAGTTATGGGGGACTCTGGGACATGTACGGTCAAGAGCACCGGCGTAAACGCCTCACCGACGTTGCCGGCCTTGTCCTGCGCCTCGATGCGGAAGCGAAAGCCTCTTTCGGTAGACGCCTCGGGTGGAATCCTTATCACGCGACGCCCTTCCGGAGGAATCGCCCCGCGGAAACGGCTCCACACGACCCGGTAGGGCGCCTTGCCGAAGCACGATTCCAGACGTATCGACTCGGGGCTGAGATTGGCGTCCCGGACAGCCCAGCCAAGGGAGACCTCGTCGCCAATCTCATACACATGGGGCTTTTTTTCCTCCTCCTCGTCATACGGCGGAGGGCTTATGGCCAGTGCCAGTTTCGGCGCCTTGCGGTCGACCACGTACACGCGATGCGGCGCGGGTACGGGTCCCCTGGCCGCACCGAGCCCCGGCCCAACGAACCGGATCAGGTGCGCCCCGTCCATTTCGGCCTGGAACCGAAAGTGTGTCTGTTCCACGCCGAAGTACCCGCCCTTTTCCCACGTCTGACCCTGGTCGGTCGAGAACCATACACCCACCCGCGGTGTCCCAACCAACTGGCTGCCGCCGGGGTGGTGGATGTAGAAATACTCGCTGGGGACGTAATAGACCCCAATGTCCTTGCCGACGGTCTCCGTGGGTTCCAGTTCCTGCGAAGGGCGATAGTAAAACGGTGCGTCATACGTCCAGGCGGGCAAATCCGTCCGTGGACTCCAGTGCGGGTTCTCGTCCTGCTGCATGCAGCCCGCAAACGCACTCGCAACAATACACATCCAGATGATTTGGCGCATACCAAACCCCTTTGCGCAATTCTGCACATAGCTTATCCTGTGTTCCTCAGCCATACAATATAGGTCCCATATTGGCCGGACGGTTAGAAAAATCCCTACAATTTTCAGCCAATAAGATACTCGAATGCCCTCTGAAAGAAAAGCCTTCCGTCAGCTCTTTTTGTTCCGCCTCGTGTCCACTGCGGGTGTTGGGTGATTTCCACGAATCGTTCGGGGTGGGGCATCAGCCCCAGCACCCGCCCGCTGGGGTCACAGATGCCGGCGATGTCGTCCACGCTGCCGTTGGGATTCACCGGATACCCGCCGGGTTGGCCTTGGGCGTCTACGTAGCGTACGGCCACCTGGTCGCTGTCCCGCAGCCGCCGGGACACGTCTTGGTCGCGCGGCACGAACTTGCCCTCGCCGTGGGCCACCGGCAGGGCAATGATCTCGCCGGCCGGCAGAAAAACGCACTTGTTGCTCTGGCAGCGGAGGTGCACCCAGCGGTCTTCGAATTTGCCCGAGTCGTTCCAGGTCAGAGTGGCTTGGTGGTTTGCCTCCCCCTCCGACACCCGTGCCTGTGGCAGCAGGCCCGACTTGATCATCACCTGGAAACCATTGCAGATGCCCAGGACCAACTTGCCTGCCGCCACAAACTCATTCAACGCCTCGCCCAGGTGCCCCACCATCTGGTTGGCGAGGATCTTGCCTGCCGCTACGTCGTCGCCGTAACTAAAGCCCCCGGGGATCACCAGAAAGGCGAACGCCCCAAGCATGCCGGGATTCTCAACCACCCTAAGCACGTGAATCCGCTCGGCCTCGAAGCCCGCCTGCCGCAGCGCATACTGCGTTTCCCGATCGCAGTTCGTCCCGGCCGCTCTCAATACCAACGCCTTCGGTCTGGCCATGGTTGTTCTTTTCCCTTCGTGACCTTACCAGTCGAACGTTTTTTGCCAGGCGGCTTTTGCCTCGGCAATCGGCAAGTCGATCAGGACCCCGCTTTTGCCTTTGATTCTGATGCTCCGGGTGTCGGTGACGCAGCCGACTTCGCCCACCGGTAAGTCGGCGACTATCCGCAGGAACGCGTCGTACTTGTCGTCGGCTACCTCCACCAGGAACCGCCCGGCGTATTCAGCCAGCAGCAGCGCCTGTTCGCCGATCCCGGGCGCCGCCGGCATGGCTGCGGTGTCCAGGGCCACACCCAGCCCGCCGCCAAAGGCCATCTCCGCCACCGCGACGGCCAGCCCGCCTTCGGACAGGTCGTGGCAGGCACGCACCGTCCCGGCTGCAATCGCTTCCTGCAGAGCGGCCATCACCTTGCGGTTGGCGACCGGGTCCACCGGCGGCACGTCGTTGCCGGTCGTCTGGTCCTCCACCAGCAGGTAGTGGCTGCCGCCGAGGCACTCGCCGGTGGTCCCCATGACAAACAGGCGGTTTCCCACCTCCTTGGCGTCGGCGGTGATGCATTTGCTCGCGTCGTCAATCACGCTGATAGCCGAGATCAGCAGCGTGGGAGGGATGGCGATGGTTTCGCCACCTTCGGTCTGGAACTCGTTGTTGAGCGAGTCCTTGCCGGAGATGAACGGGGTCTCGTAGGCCATCGCCGCCTCGTAGCACGCCTTGGCCGACTGCACCAACGCGCCCATCCGGTCGGGCTTGTTGCAGTTGCCCCAGCAGAAATTGTCTAGCAGTGCCGTGTGCCCCAGGTTGCCCCCGACGGCTACCAGGTTCCGCAGCGCCTCGTCCACCGCGTGCAGCGCGCTTTGGTAGGGGTCTAGGTCGCCCAGTTTGGGGTTCATCCCGCAGGAAATCACCAGCGCTTTTGGGCTCTCCAGCACGGGGCGCAGGACGGCTGCGTCGCCGGGTGCGTCTTGCGTTATGCCCACCAGCGGTTTGATCACGCTGCCACCCTGCACCTCGTGATCGTACTGGCGGATAATCCATTCCTTGCTGGCTACGTTCGGGCTGGCCAGTATCTTCAAGAGCGTCTGGTCGTACCTGTCCCTCGCCGCCGGTCTTGGCGAGGGCCGGTCGGCCTTCTCATACACCGCATCCTTGGTCGGACGGGGCAGGCCGTTGTGCAGGAAATCCATGTCTAACTCGCCCACCAGCCTGTCGCGATAGAACAGCCTAAGGGCCTTGTCCCCGGTGCCGAAGTGACCTATCACGGTTGCCTCAACGTCCTCGTCGGCGAAAACCTTCAGGATCCGCTCGACGTTTTTCTGCGGTACGGCCAGCACCATGCGTTCCTGCGCCTCGGAAATCCATATCTCGCAGTAGGTCAGGCCGGCGTACTTCAGCGGTACGCGGTCCAGGTGAACCTCGGCGCCGAGGTGTTCGGCCATCTCGCCCACCGCGCTGGACAGTCCGGCCGCCCCGCAGTCGGTAATCGCCGAGTACAGGCCCTGGTCGCGGGCCTGCATTATCGTGTCAAGCATCTTTTTCTCGGTGATGGCGTTTCCGATCTGAACGGCGTGAGAGAATTCGGTCTCGTGGACGTGGGTAAGTTCACCGCTGCTGAAAGTCGCGCCGTGGATGCCGTCGCGCCCGGTCCGCCCACCGACGCAGATGATCGCGTCGCCGCCGCCGAGGTTCTTGAAACACTTGTCCCGCGGCAGCAGGCCCACGGTCCCGCAGTACACCAGCGGGTTACCGAGGTATTTCTGGTCGAAGTACACCGCGCCGTTGACCGTCGGGATGCCCATGCGGTTGCCGTAGTCGCGCACGCCGCCGACCACCCCGCGCATAACACGCCGCGGGTGCAGCACGCCCTTGGGAACCTCTTCCAGGGGCATGTCAGGCCGAGCGAAACAGAATACGTCGGTGTTGGCCACCGGCGCCGCCCCCAGGCCCGTACCTATCGGGTCGCGCACCACCCCGCCGATCCCCGTCGCCGCCCCGCCGTACGGCTCGATGGCCGAGGGGTGGTTGTGCGTCTCGACCTTGAAGCACACCGCGTGGGTATCGTCGAATTCGATGACGCCCGCGTTGTCTTCAAACACGCTGATGCACCATGGCTTGGCCAGTTCCTTAGTGGCCGCAAAAATCGTATTCTTGATCAGGTTGGGAATTTTCTCGACCACTTCGCCGGCATTGTTGCGGACCGACACGTCCGAGCGGAACGTCTTGTGAACGCAGTGCTCCGACCAGGTCTGGGCGATCATCTCCAGTTCCACGTCGCGCGGCTCGCGCCCAGCGCGGCGAAAGTGGTTCTGGATGGCCTGCATCTCGGTCAGGTTCAGGAACAGTGCGCCGTCCTTGGCGAGTTTCTCCAGCGCGGCCGCGTCCAGGTCGCCGATGGGCACCTCCACAACCTCCAGGTCGTACGTGCGCTCGAGGGCTTCCGGCGGCGTGTAGGACCGGAAATGGATGTCCTCGATCACCGGGTTGGCCAGCAGTTTGCGGGTGATGGTCCCGCGATGCTCGTCACCGACCTCACCGGCAAGTTCGTATCGCCGGGCGGTGCGGACGGCCGCCACCGCGATGCCCATGTCCTCGATGGCCTTTTCGGCCGAGGCTGCCACCGGATCCATCACGCCGGCTTTCAGGTGCACCTCAATGACCGCC
>JASLZV010000047.1:0-3395 GCA_030754715.1 Phycisphaerae bacterium | reverse complement strand
CGCGACGCCGTTTCCACCGCCGGCGTCTGTTTCCGGCGCGCCGCCGGCGGGCGAGGCGCCCGTGTCACAAAGCCGGCACGTCTCGATCACCGGGTCGATCAGCAGTTGCTCGGACACGCGGCGTGCGTCTGCAGCCGCCAGTTCGCCGATCAGGAAGAACAGCCTCGCCGAGCGCACCGATGTTATCGACGCGATGCCGAGTTCCCGAATTTTATTAAACACCCCTTCGGCGTGCGGGTCCCCGAAGCCCTCTTTCGGCCGGACTTCAATGCGATAGATCATGGTAATCGGTCTTTCCGGGAGATATCCGTCGGGCCGCCCGCCTGCAATCCTCCAATAGTGCCTCAGCGGTCCGGCCCGAATTTTTCCGCACGCAACCGGCCTCACACCAGGTATTGCTTGTCTACCCGGGTGTGCCGGCGGATTTTCTTGCCCATGTCTTTGTAACCCTCGCGCCCTATGAGGGCGAAGGTGGTCTCCTTGCCCAGTTCGACGGCCGGCTGATCGTAGGCGTTCACGTTCAGCAGTTCACCCATCAGGCTGGTGACAAACTCGTAAAGGTAGATGAACTCGCCAATCGACTGCGGCGTGATTGAGTTGAACGTAATCGTCACGCTCGGCCGCTTCGAGACGGCCATGGCGTACTCGGTGGCTTTCTTCTCGGCGATCAGCAGTTTGCCCAACTTGACCGTCCGGAGGTACGCCAGGCCAGGCACGTCGGCAAAGACATCCGGCACTCGGAGCGGACGCGGATGCTTGACCACCTCCAGGAACACCACGAGTTTGTCGTTGGGTCCTTCGCGGTACAGTTGCACCTGGCTATGCTGATCGGTGGCGCCAAGGGCCTTGACCGGCGTGGATCCGGCGAAGACATCGTTGCCCTGGCGGTCTGTCTTCTTGCCCAGCGACTCGGCCCAGAGTTGGCGGTACCAGTCGGTCAGGGCGCACAGGCGGTTGGAATAGGGCATCATCACCTGCATGCACTTGCCCTTCTTGGTGAACATAAGATAAGCAATCGCCGCCAGCATACAGGCGATATTGGTCTTCCAGTCGTCGGCGTCGCCCTCCACGCGCCGCTTCATGGCGCACGCTCCGGCCAGCAGCGCCTCGACGTCGATGTCGCACATGGCCGCCGAAAACAGCCCCACCGGGCTGAGTATGCTGAACCGCCCGCCCACGTCGCCGGGAACAGGCAGCATGTCGTATCCGTCGGCTATGGCGATGTCGCGCAGCGTGCCCTTCTCGGTGTTGGTGGTGACTACGATGTGCTCGGCAAAAACCGCCCCGAGCCTCTTGCGGAGCATCTCGCGGACCACCATGAATCCGGCGACCGTTTCCGTCGTCTCGCCGCTCTTGGAGATCACGTTCACCAGCGTGGTCTTCAACCGCCGGCTCACGCACCTCAGCGTGTCGGCCAGCAGGGTCGGGTCCGCGTTGTCCACGACGAACATCCGCGGCCCCCTGCGCACCTTGTTGCTCAGCACGTTCCAGGTCGGCGGATTCATCGCGTCTTGCAGCGCTATGCTGCCCAGGGCGCTGCCGCCGATGCCCAGCATCACCAAGTCGGTGGTAGTGGGCTTGTGCTTTTCCACCAGCGTGCGGACCTGCGAAACGTACTGGGTGCTTCCCGGCAGCGCGGCATAGCCCAGTTCGCTCCGGCGGCACTGCCCGACCACCGTCTGGTGGGCCTGACCGATGGCGGCGGCCACCGCGTCCAGGTCCCTTTGCGTTACGCCGTGCCGGTGGCCTACCTTCTTGTCCGTTGCGTTTTTCCAGTATAATTGAAGCATATACTGACTTCACTGTCTCACTTCGTCGCCACGGGGAAATTCGGAGGCCAAAGGGTATCGCGCCGCCGGTGCAATTTCCAGACAAACCGGGTTCGGGCCGTAGCGGGGGGCTTGTTGACCGCACCGGCGGCGGAGGCCTATAATCCGCATGCCACGGCAGCAGGCGTAATGAAAGGATCGACCCCATGCTTCTAAGCAATACCGAACAGATGCCGGGATATCGTATTGTGCAGCACCTGGGGCTTGTCTCGGGCAACACCATTCGGGCCAAGCACTTCGGGCGGGACATCATGGCCAGCCTGAAAAACATCGTCGGCGGCGAAATCAAGGGCTACACAGAACTGCTGACCGAGGCCCGCAACCAGGCCATCGAGCGCATGTGCCACAGCGCCGAGCAACTGGGGGCCAACGCCGTGATCAACGTCCGGCTGAGCACCTCGGCGGTGATGTCCGGTGCGGCCGAACTGTTCGCCTACGGGACCGCCGTGGTAACCGAGCCTCTGGAGGGCGGGCAATGATCGCGGGCGCCGCTGGCACTGGGCATTTTCTGGTTAACGTTGCGGTTCCGCTGGTCCTGGTCGCGCTGGGGTTTGTTGCCGGACGGATCATTGAGCGGAGACACTTTCGCTCTTTGTCGCTCCGCGAGGCCCGGGGTGGTCCGGTCCTGACCAACCTCAAGAACCTCCCGGAGGGACGAACACTGGTTTCCAGCCGGTTTTGCATCGGCAGCGTCGTGATCGCCAGCGATTACTTCAAGTTTTTCGGGGCCAAGTTGAAGACACTTGTCGGCGGGCGACTGCGCACGCTGGAAACAATGATGGAGCGGGGGCGGCGAGAGGCGCTGCTTCGTCTGCGCGACCAGGCCGCCCGGACCGGGGCGGACGTGGTCCTGGCTGTCCGCCTGGAGACCTCGATGATCATGCGCAGCGAAAGGGGCGGCACGTACCCGGCCGCGGAAGTCATCGCCTACGGCACAGCCGTGAAAACCGCAGCCGCCGCTGAAGCAGATGGATGATCCACAGACCAGTGGTTTTGGCGCGGACACGCCCACGGGCAGCCGCCCGCCGCCGCCGGTGGTATGGGTGATTGCTCTGGGCGGCAGCGTGGGCGGAACGCTGGCGGCCATCGTGGAGAATTCCGCCCACGCCATGAACCCCTTGATGGGTGTGCTGCTGCTGGTGGCCGTTGCGCCGGCCGTCGAGGAAATCTGCAAGCCGCTGGCGATCGTGTTCCTGCTGGACAAACGGCCCCGCTGGCTCCGCAGCCCGTGGGAAATTATCGCCCTGGCGGCGGTGTCCGCGGTCGTCTTTGCTACGCTGGAAAACCTGCTGTACATCTTTGTGAATTATCGTCAGGGCTCCGCGGCGTTCGTGCTCTATCGGCTGACGGTCTGCACGGCGGTGCACGTGGCGGCTTCGGTGGTGTTCGGCTTTGGTCTGGTAAAAATGTGGCGGCATATCCGTGCCTCTGGCGGGCGGTTCGATATCGACGTGTGCTTCCGGTACTATGTTGCCGCAGCCGTCATACACGGCTGCTACAATGGCACCGCGTTTCTGCTGACCTGGCTGGGTGTCCTGCGGTTTTGAATCCCCTCGCTGCAAACGC
>JASLZV010000479.1 GCA_030754715.1 Phycisphaerae bacterium | reverse complement strand
GAAGCATTTTCAGGACAAGAACGTTGCCAAGAACGCCCCCGCCAACTGTACAACCTGCCATCGGACCGAGGCGGCGGACCATGCCGTGGCGCCACTTGGCTTCGAGAATGCCTGCGCCAAGTGCCACGCGGATCAAATTCCGAAGCGGAATCTCGTCGTCTTGCGGCTACCTGAATTCGAGGAAACGAATTTGGACCGAGAGGCCGTGATCGAGGCCTGCGGTGCCAACCCGGAGGCCGAGGAAGAGGACGAATACGAAAGCATTTCCAGCGACGAGATGAGCGTGATCGCGGCCTACATGATGGGCAAGCCGATCGATGATTTCGAGGCCTACGGGGAGGCCTTTCAGGAACTGGTGATGGGCATGGCCGAAGACGGCACCGGCGCCCTGGTCGATATGATCGAGGGCAGCGGCGCGGCTGTCGACCCGGCGGTGCTGTTGGCCGGACTCAACCCCGAAGTTACCAAACGCATGGCCTGCGCCTGGGCTGCAAACCTGGAATACGAACTGCCGGCCGAACCGACCTTCGGCGGCTGGTACGGCGATCTACTC
>JASLZV010000478.1 GCA_030754715.1 Phycisphaerae bacterium | reverse complement strand
TGGGAATTCTTCCAAAACGTTGAATCGATATATCCGGAGACACGCGTACCGCCGGGACCAATCCGTCCGTGCCGACCCGAGGAGTCGTACCTCGCATCCTACGAACACTGCCAGACCTGGAATCCACGGCATGCCCGGACCCTGCCGCCTCATTACGGGCGTTGGTCGTACCCGTCACTTCACGTGACCGGAGACCGGGCATTGATCGCCCATACCTATTCGAAATACGACGATGACGGTATCAGGCACGGCGGCTCACGTTTGAAAGTCCTGCCCCTCGAATGGTTTTACGGTGGCCGTGACCGGTTACAGCCTAACCCGAACTTGCCTGATATTTTTGAACCGGCTAAACCGTGAATCATCGAGTTGGATCTGTCCGACAAGAAGGTAGAGATTGGAACGAAATAAATCTTGCTACCAGCAAGATCCCGCCGAACTGACAACCACGTGATTTTTCGCTGCTCAACAGGTGCTTCACCTTCCCATGGCGATACCGCCAGGCACTCCTTGACCGAACGCCTTGTATGGCAAGCAAAGCCTTTTACCGCCGAGTG
>JASLZV010000477.1 GCA_030754715.1 Phycisphaerae bacterium | reverse complement strand
CGGCGGACGGAACGCGCGAGCGCGAACCCGACCCCTGTCCGCCCCGCCCAGACCCAACCTAGATTCCTCGCCGGGCCGAGCGCCGCGGACTGGATTTGCAGAGCCGGCAGCCTGCTTATCATCACGACGACCATCTTCACCGGCGTGGTCACCAGCGTGATGCTCAGCATCACCATCATCGCAATCATCAGGATGATGAGCATCATCATGATGATGCTCAAGGTGGCGCTCTTCATCATCATGGCCTCCTCCCCACGGCACGCCGCGCGCGAGCCCCGCAAACGTACCTTTTGGGGGCCTTGCCGTTCCGGGCCTTGTACTTTCGCGATTGTCGGGCGGTGCGTGGGGGACGGGGCGGCGAGGAAAAAGAACGATATCTTGACAAGATGGTTCTTTTTCCTCGCCGCCCCTCCCCCTCGCTCCCGCCCTTCGGGCGGTGCGTGGCTCCCGTCTTCGGGGGTGCGCTGCTCCCTCTCCGGGGTAGCTGCGCCCCCGCCGGGTGTGCGCCCCCCCGGTCTCCGCCCCCCCGCGGCGCCCCCCCGGCCGGCCCCCCGG
>JASLZV010000476.1 GCA_030754715.1 Phycisphaerae bacterium | reverse complement strand
ACAAGGCCGGCGGCCTGATCCTCGGCGGCGCCTCGGCGAAGAACAAAATCGCCTACGCGCTGGGGTGGTGAAGGGCTCTTGGCGGAAACCGCCGCCAACTGGAAAGGTCGCTGTGATTGCCGTCTGCGCGGTGTCCACGAAACTCAGAGCGGCACATTCGCAGCTGGCCAGCAGATAGCGAGAAAGCCCAAGGCTGCCAAAGCATGTTTCATCATATTCTCAACTTGACAATCGGACAGCAATGCTCCCTTAATGGACGTTGAATAGCCTTGCAGCATTATTCCAGAAGACATCTTCCACTTTCTTGTCACTCAATCTTTCCGACCAACAGGCCCACTTTAATGACCGAAGATGCTCGTGGCCAACAAGCGCGGGCCTGATAGTTTTGTGCTTTTCGTTCCATACCGGCGTATCGCCATAGAGCCACAAGAAGGTGTCCGCAACAGCCACAGATCTCCCCCTAAGGAGTGATACCGGAAAATCTGTGCCATACAAGAGCCTCTCGTGGCCGATTATCCTTAGAATTGCTTGATGAGCGATAGGTTCACAATTTGCG
>JASLZV010000475.1 GCA_030754715.1 Phycisphaerae bacterium | reverse complement strand
TGAGAGTCAGGCCAATGTTTTAGCCGTGTGTTCCGGAGGATGAGGCGAAGCCGAATCCGGAGGAACACACGGACGCCGCCAGCTGGGCCACAGACCCGCGAACGCCGCGGGAGTCAGCCAGCCCAGTCTACTATGCGGACGGTGGTGATTGTAGTCCATCCGCCATCTATCCACAACATATCTCGCTTCGGCTAAGCTCAGGAACAACTCGCCGTTCAGGCATTCATCCCGCAGCTTGCCGTTGAAGCTCTCGATGTATCCATTCTCCCAAGGGCTGCCTGGTTCGATAAACAGCGTTCCAACATTCGATGCCTTTAGCCACTTCTTGACGGCCGTCGCGGCGAACTCAGGGCCGTTGTCGCTGCGGATGCACCTCGGACGGCCGCGTATCGAAAACAGCTCGGCCAATACAGCTATTACATCTTTGCCGGTAAAATGTCTGCGTATCTCTATGGCCAGGCTTTCTCGCGTGAACTCGTCCACCACGTTCAGCATTCTCAACCGGCCCCCGCGTTCGGTACGTTCCGAGACAAAGTCATAGCTCCAAACATGATCCT
>JASLZV010000474.1 GCA_030754715.1 Phycisphaerae bacterium | reverse complement strand
GGTTCCAATCGCGGCATTCGCGGTGGTTCGTTCGGCAACATCTACGGCGACCTCTACCTCAGATCGTCCTACCGGGACCAATACTACCCGAGCGGCGACCAACACTACATAGGTTTTCGTGTCGCCTCCGTCCCTGAACCGTGCAGTTTGGTATTGCTTGGTTTGGGTGGTCTTGCACTTATCCGTAGAAAACGCAGAACACATAATATCAAGAAGGTATTTTTCATTGTGGCGGGCCTGCTGCTGGCGCTGTCGGGGGCAGCCAACGCGGAAATCATCTACTCCGGCGCCAACCAGAATGTCACGTACTATCAGTACTTCTCTAACTCCCCCATCAGCATTGCCGGCAATTCGGGCAGTTGGGATGACCTGGAGGTGGACCTGCATATTTTCTCTTACCAGAGTCCCAATAGGATCGTCTATTCCGGCGCCAACCAGAATGTCACGTACACTAAGTACTCCTCTAACTCCCCCATCAGCATTGCCGGCAATTCGGGCAGTTGGGATGACCTGGGGGTGGGCCTGTCATATTACTCCTATAACGACGAAATCAATGTTGACG
>JASLZV010000473.1 GCA_030754715.1 Phycisphaerae bacterium | reverse complement strand
GGCAGAATCCTGGACGTGAAACGCTCGCGCCCCCCGGAAGCCGGCCGACGATCATGCACACGCGGCATGGCCACCTCAAGCTTACCAACGCCCGTGACGATCGTTCTCGACGCTGCGTAGCCGTTACGGACGACCTACGATGGCCCTGCTGATCCGTTAGACCACTATGGTCTGCGATCCATGTGCCCGCCTCCGCTTCGACAGCCTGAATGAGCAGATCACGAGCCCCACGACGCAGGATGTCGGTCAAGGGATCACCGGTCGCGGCCGAAGTTGAACTCTCGACTGGAAAAGGTAACGATTCGTTGTTAGCTTCTTGCATGGTGGCGTACTCCTTGCCCGCGTGGGCAGTTTGGGGCGTTTTGACACACCCAAGGTACGCCGCCTTCATCTTGACGTCATCCACAACATTCGGTTATATCTCGCCCAATACTCGTTGTACTCCCAGCGCACTGACGCCGTTCTTCTGACTGGTAACGTACCAGATCGCCCGAAACCACAGCGTCAGTGGCAATCGACTGCGATGAAAGATCGTTCCAGCGATAACCGAGGCCTGCCGTCGGCACGCAGCAC
>JASLZV010000472.1 GCA_030754715.1 Phycisphaerae bacterium | reverse complement strand
CACGAGCATTGGCGGCCGAGCCTATGGTGGACCCGGAGAAGGACGTGCCGCTGTTGTTCATCATCAGGGTGTCGTTGTAGGGAGACATGCCGCCGGTTTCGTAGCCGGTGACGAACAAGTCGACGTACCCGTCGCCGTTGTAATCGGCCCAACTGGCGCCTCTGTTGGTGTACTGACTTACACCACTGCCGGCCGGCACCGGGGGCATGGTAATGTCCTGGACGAAGGATGTTGTGCCGCCGCTGCTCTGGTTGCGGTACAGGCTGTTGGAATGAGAACCGTACGAATCAAGCAGCCCATCATTGTTGTAGTCCCCCCACGGGCCAGCACTGAGCCAGTGTGCAAATGTGAAGGAGGTGCCACCGTTATTCTTCCAGAGACGGCCGCCGGCATTGACGTCCACATAGCCGTCATTGTTGTAGTCCCCCCAGCAGGCCGCCCAACTCTCAAGGGTCAGCGCGGGCGGTGCGGGGAACAGGGATGCAGTCTGGTCGTCAAAGGCCGCGGCACGCGCCGGGGCGGCCGACCATAGGAGCACCGCCAACGCCGATGCGCATAACAGAATCAGGTGCGGCCAGTAATGGTGG
>JASLZV010000471.1:261-590 GCA_030754715.1 Phycisphaerae bacterium | reverse complement strand
TATCCATCAGAATCCACATAGGACCCAACAATGATCCTGTTTGCTAAATTAAGTTCCGTCTCTGGACCGGTGCCCGATGTCCCCTCAGAAAGTTTCCATTTTAAATATCTCATACTTCACCCCCTTCAATAAGTTCTCTCTCAGCCATATCCGTCATAAGTTTCTGCTGTTCCTCAATCATGGGATCCAACTTGTCGATCTGACGCATCGAATCCAACTGCGCCCAGCCGACATTGCCTGACATCATCTGCAAGTTCGTCTGGCGCGTCAGGCGCTTCTGCCAATACTCAGGTTGGGCGTGTTCGATCTCGTCCCTTGTGTAGTGCTGG
>JASLZV010000471.1:0-251 GCA_030754715.1 Phycisphaerae bacterium | reverse complement strand
GCATGATCTATCTCATCTCTGGAGAAGTGGGGGATCTGGTTGTAAATATCCAACAGGCATACAATCTCTCGTTCCCCTCCATTCTTAACACCAAGAAAAAACTCATACTCAAGTTTCTTCTCAGCCAAATCCAAGTCAGCATCTTCCTCATCTGAGTTCTCGAGACGAGCAATCTCCCTCTCCATCCTAACCTGACTGATCTCAGCCAACCTATACTTATGAAGCATATCGTTGAGTTCAATCACGCACTG
>JASLZV010000470.1:284-591 GCA_030754715.1 Phycisphaerae bacterium | reverse complement strand
TGTCGGCGGTTCTTTGGCCGCTTAGGACATTTTCTTGGGGTTTCCACACCTTCTCTCTAGAGAAGGCGTCGTAGCCCCAATAACGGCCTAAGACGACACCCCCGATGATAGGGCACCGGGGCCAGGGAACTCAAGTCAATGTGCCTGTTCAGGGTGTTATTCAGTGATCTCCACCCATGAGGTCGTCGCCTCGTCCCAGTCGTAGAACGGTGCCTGCGGGCCATCTTCGGTTATCACGCCGGGGTCCGGGAGGGGCGGCCGCCACACCATCGACTCGAATGCAAGAACTCGAATTCCTAGGACAAGC
>JASLZV010000470.1:0-274 GCA_030754715.1 Phycisphaerae bacterium | reverse complement strand
TAGAAATTGGGACTCTTGACCCTGCCAGTTAGCAATAGATCAACGTCATTATCTGACAATGATTAGGTCTTCTTGTTGGCGAATCTTCCGTGGGTTGCTGGCATCTTTTTTGGTGGCGGCGTTGCTGGTTTCGACACCTGGGAGTGCGTGGGCCGGCGGGGTCACCTGGACTGCCCGTGCCCACCCCGTAGGCGAAGACAACTGGTGGACCGCCGTCACCTATGGGGACGGCCTGTTCGTCGCCGTCTCTACCACCGGCACGAACCGTGTGATG
>JASLZV010000046.1 GCA_030754715.1 Phycisphaerae bacterium | reverse complement strand
GATAAAGTCCATCGCCTCCCAGATTTGACCCTCGCGGCTTTCGCCGTCGCCGACAATAGCGAAAATCTTGCGATCCGTCCCGGCCAGCCGCGCCCCGCAGGCCAAACCGGCGGCAACCGAAACCCCCTGCCCCAGCGACCCAGTAGCCGCGTCAAAGAACGGAAATCCGATAGCCGGGTTGGGGTGTCCGTCCAGGACACTGTTGCCTTGGCGAAGCGTCAGGGCGTCGTTGAAGCTTAGTTCCGACGGCTGGTCCACCAAGCCGACCATCCCGCCCAAGTCGCAGTAAGCCGCATACACCATCGGTACGGCGTGTCCCTCCGACAGCACCAGACGGTCTGATCCCTTGTCCCACGGATTCTTTGGGTCGTATCGCATCACACGGTACATCAGCGCCGTGGTCAGGTGCAGCAGTGACAGCGCGCTGGATGGGTGCCCGCTGCCCGCTTCCGTACACATCTTCACAGTCTGCTTGGCCAACTTGACGGCTTTGCAGTCCAGTGCCTTGTACTCTGCCATATTCTTCTCCCATGCTCTGCGGGGAATCGCTAACAAGGATATACTCGCCGCGTACCGGCTGCAAAGCGCGGTACATTAACCCAAGACCACCGCCAAATCAAGGTTCTTCTGCCGGTTCCCATCGCGTCGGAGGCGCCATGGATGTTGCAGCCCCACATCGAAGACTCCCCCAGCCGACTGAGTTTTGCACCCCTCGATGTAATCAGGTAGTATGTCGCCCCATGAACCCCTCGGTGCGGGGAATCTTGTTCGATCTGGGCGGCACACTGATCGACTTCGGCCGCGTGGATGTCGACGCTCTGTTTGAAGCGGGGGCCCGTCTGGCCTACGCCTATCTGCAGCAACTCGGCCAGCCATTGCCCCCATTTGTGAAATATCGCCGCAGCCAATATCGCGCCATCCGCTGGAACTATTTTAAAAGCTGCCTGACAGGCCGCGAGTTCAACGCCTTGGAACTGCTGGCAGACCTGGGCGGAAAAATGGAGCATGACCTCAGTCGAACCCAGTACCTGGAACTGGCCTGGCAGTGGTACCTGCCGCTGAGCAAAATCGCCACCGTGGAGCCCGACCTGCCGAAAACCCTTGCCCAAATAGCCTCCGGTGGCGTGAAACTGGGGCTGGTCAGCAACACGTTCATACCGTCGGAGGTCCTCGACCGCCACTTGGCCGACGAAAAACTGCTCGACCCGCTTCCGGTGAGGGTTTACTCATCTCAGGTGCAATACCGAAAGCCGCACTCGAAAATATTCCGCTTTGCCCTGGCCGGAATCGGTCTTGGGGCCTCGGAAACGATGTTTGTGGGCGATTCCCTCAAGGCCGACATCCGCGGGGCGAATCGCGCCGGGATGATATCGGTGCTCAAGGATCCCGTCAGCCGACACGACCGCGCCGGAATCGTCCCGGCACACCGTATTTGCAAGTTGGCTGAGTTGCCGCAAATCGTGGCGAGGTACAACCGGCAGGTACAGTAAACCCCCAAAGCACGTGATGCTCAAAAGCCCACCGGTCCTCTCCGCAGGCCTGTTCACCGCACGTACGGGTCGGCTAGACCGCGGCGCAGACCACTACCAGCATGGCCGCAGCAAATGCCGCAAATACAAGCACTTCCGTGATTCCAGTCACAAGGACAAAAATACGTTCCATGGCACCATCTCCGAACCCAGCCGGATTCCATTCCGAGTAATCTCTATCGGAGATGTCGGCCGGAAAACTTGAGCTCATCGCGGAGTTGCGCAGGCGGCTGCAGGGCTTGCGAGCCTGCTAAAGCACCACGCTGGCCAGATCCTTGGCGAAGGCTCGTCCAGCCGCCTCGATCGCCTGCTTCCAGTCGGCTTGCCGATGTCTTTCGTAGGCGAAGATCACCGAGCGGCTGGCATTGACGATTGCGCCTGTTCCGTCACCCTTGAATGCCGCGGCGCAGTCGGCGGCTGTAGCGCCCTGCGCGCCATACCCGGGCACCAGAAAAATCTGCCGAGGCATGATTTCCCGCAGGCGACGCGCCTCCTGCGGATACGTCGCTCCCACCACCGCCCCGACGCGGCTGTAGCCGCTGGAGCCGATCAGCTCCTCGCCGCCTCCGATGGTCGCAACCTGCTCGGCCATGTGCTCGTAGAACCTTTGCCCGTCGGTGCCGACAAAATCCTGCACCGCCGCCGCCGAAGGATTGGACGTACGCACCAGCACAAAGATTCCCTTACCGCCTTCGGCGCCGGCCTCAATGAACGGTATCAGCCCGTCGTCGCCGAAATAACCGCTAACGGTAACCGCGTCCGGACCGTTGGTTGCACGCAGGTGTCCGGCGGCGTATGCTTCGGCCGACGGGCCGATGTCGCCGCGCTTCACGTCGCCGATTACCAGCAGGTCCAATTCACGCGCAAAAGCCACTATCTCGTTATACAGGCCCACGCCCCGGCTTTGATATATCTCGAAATACGCGATCTGAATCTTTACCGCCGGAACAATCGGGGCGACGACTGTCAGCACTTGGCGGCAAAACTCGCCAAGCGCGCCGATGCGATCGTTCCTGAATGCCTTGCGAAGCGGACCGGGAAGGCGCTCATAGACCGGATCGAGTCCAACGCACACCGGTGCACGCTTGCGGGCGATGGCCGCAACGAGGTTGTCTCCAAAGTGTTCATCCATGGCCGACCCTTTCCTCTTGGTTCCCTTATACCTCCCCACCGCGCGAAAAAAAAGACCCGCCGGTCGGTGCTTTTCATTGGCCCGGCCGGTCACTAGAATAGGGCTGCCCAATCCGTAAACTTGCTTTGTAAGGAACCGCGCAGAAAGAGCAGCGATGGAAAAAACGGATCCAATGCACCGGAAGGTCCGCGGCAAGGCGTTCGTCGTGGGCGACAATATCGACACCGACCAGATCATCCCGGCCCAGTACCTCAGTTACAACCCCGCCGACAGCGACGAGCGAAAGTTCTTCGGCAAGTACGCAATGAGCGGCGTTCCCGAGTCACGCTCCGGGCTGCCGCAGGGTAACGTGCCCTTCATAGCCGCCGACCGGTTCCGCAGCGAATTCTTCGTGATCATCGGCGGAACAAACTTCGGTTGCGGCTCTTCCCGCGAGCATGCGCCGCTGGCCATCGCCGAGGCCGGATGCCGCGTGGTGGTGGCCGAAAGTTACGCCCGAATCTTTTACCGTAACAGCATCAACGGCGGATACCTTGTGCCGTTTGAGACCCCACGGCGACTGATTGATGAAATAAACACCGGCCAAGAGGTTTGGATCGACGCTGAAACCTCCGCACTGGTGAACGTCGCCACCGGCAGGAGTTACGATCTTCGGCCGCTGGGCGATGTGAGCCCCATTATCCGGGCGGGCGGGATCTTCGAATACGCTCGCCGCAGCGGGATGCTGGAGTAACCGACTGGGAATGAACGGCGTGGACAGACTCAGTATTCGCGACATGGGCGGCGGTGCGGTGCTGGCTGTCAAGGTCGTGCCGGGCGCGACGCGCGATCGGGTTGCCGGCGTGCTGGGTGATTGCCTCAAGATTACCACATCCGCAGCCGCCGAAAAGGGCAAGGCCAACGCCGCGGTCGCCGACATACTGGCCGAGGCCCTCGAGGTGGACAGCCGCAGCGTTGAACTGATCGCCGGCCGGGTTAACCCGCGAAAAGAGTTCCGGATTGGCGGCGTGTCCGCAGAGGCGGTTCGCCGGCGACTGGCGGATCGCTGAAGGAATTACGCAGAGCCCGGGCGGCTCTGTGGTCACCAAGGAAAAGGACCCCGAGGCCGTGGATAATGTCGGGCTGATCATCCTGGGGGTGTTTGTGCTGTTGTTTGCGGTTGATCTGTGCATTCGAATTTCCTTCAGCCAAAGGTACAAGCAGCGCATCCGGCAATGGGCCGACGAAAACGGCTATGCCGTGCTTCAACTGGCCTACAGGCGGCCTTTCCACGGAATGCTCGTTCCGTTTTTCAACAAGGGGACCTGGTACGTCAAGATCCAGGATTCCCAGGGCGGACAGGCCTACGCCTACGTCTACTTCGGGCACTGGCTGGTCGATCTGCCATGGGGCGAGATGGTCGTTCGTTGGGGAGGGTAGGCAGCGCGGCGGCGGGCTTATTCCGCCGCCATGCGGCGGTCCACAATGACGCGGGCGATTGTGCTGTCGCGACGCTTCTTGGCGGCCGAAAGGAACTTCTCGATGGCCGGCCCGTCACCCCGGTTCACCAATTCGCGCAACTCCACCATGTCTGTGGCGAACGCGTCCAAAGCCGACAGTACCGCCTTGCGATTGGTCAGAAGGATGTCGCGCCACATCTCCGGATCGCCGCCGGCCAGGCGGGTGGCGTCGCGAAAGCCGGTGGCCGATACGTCCAGGTCCCCCTTGCTCGGCAGCAGCATAAGCAGGCCCGCCAGCACGTGCGGCAAATGCGACACGCGGGCGACGGCCCGGTCGTGGGCGCCCGGAGACATCCGCACCGTTCGCATGCCGAGCATCTTCCAGAACGCTTCGATGCGGCTTGTTGCCGACGCGGGGCTGTGACGCGTTGGTGTGATAATGCAGGTGGCCCCGGCGAACAGGTCCGCTCGGGCGAACGACACGCCCTTCTGCTCGCTGCCGGCCATCGGGTGACTGCCCACAAACGCACCACCTCGCCCGAGAATTCGCTCGGCCAGGCGGACGGTCTCGGACTTGGTCGAACCGACGTCGGTCACGAGGGCCCTACTGTGTTTCCCGCCCTTCCTTAGTACCGGCGCGATGGCCCGGAGGTATTGTTCGAATGCACCCACGGGGGTAGCCAGAATGACTAAGTCTGATCGTCCGGCTGCTTCCGCCGCGTCAAGGTGTGCGGTGTCGATCGCGCCCACGTCCAGCGCCGAGTCCAGAGAGGATTGCCTCCGTCCTACGCCGGCTACACGAACGCTCGGGTCGTAGGCCTTGATCGCCAGGGCCGCCGATCCACCCAGCAGTCCCACGCCGATCACCGTTACGTGTTGGATTTTCCTTCCGCCCATCCGCAGGCACCAAGGGTAGGGTAAAATGCCCGCTTCCGCAAGGCCCTCCGTCGACGTTCGGCGATCAGACTTGAAAGCGGCGCCGGTAGATGGATAGAATTACTAACGGATGGGGCTCCGCATGTGGCTGAAGCCCCTGCGCGTGGTCGGGACGGTATGTCTTTGTTGGTCGGTGCAGCCGACCGGCCAAGGGCCCCGGGTGCAGAAACGATGAATCTTGACATAGGCAACATTTTGGCCAACTGGCCTTACGAACCCGGCCAGGTCACTGCGCGGCGAATCCGTGGCCGAGACGGGAAGGACAAAATCCAACTGCGACTGGACCTGGGCATCCTTCAGATGGAGGCCCGGGGCCGCCCCGACGGGCGGAGGCCGCATGGCTGCCGGAGCCTGCTGAACTATTACCGCAAGCAACTCGAACGGTTCCGCGAGCGACACGGCAACGACAAGGGCTTCAGCCTCGACGAGCGGGCCTGCGAACTCCTGCGGACCGAGGGCATGATGTACTATCACCGCTACCTGGCCGAATTCGTTCTGGGAGACTTCGAGGCAGTGGTGCGCGACACCCGGCGAAACTTGTGCCTGACGGATTTCTGCAACGCCTATGCCCAGGAAACGTCCGACCGGTACGTCCTGGAGCAGTACCGCCCGTACGTGCTGATGATGAATGCGCGGGCGCGGTCGCAACGATCGCTCCGCGACCGGCGCCCGAAGGCTGCCTTGGCCGCCGTCCGGGAGGGCATAGAAGAGATCGAAGATTTCTTCCACCGCTTCGGCGAGGAAAAAATGACCACCAAATCGAATGAATTGGCCGTCCTGCGAGCGATGGCCGGGGAAATCGAGGCGCGTATCCCCAAACACCCCCTGGAGAAACTGCACGATGCGCTCGAGCAGGCCGTCAGTGAAGAGCGCTACGAGGAGGCGGCCGCCATCCGCGATAAAATCAGCCGCGCACGAGGCAACAGGGCTCGCTGGTAATGCCGGCCTGTGATTGCCCCCCCCCTCTGCCGTGCAGGCAAAACGGCTGGGCAAACCCCAACGATTTTCTCGGTTTGGCTTGTTCCGCCACTGTTCTTCTGTTATCATGAAAATGACTTCGCTAGGGGCGTTTCGACCCGCTGAGTCGGGCGGAACTGAGAGGACCCTTGGAACCTGATCAATGAATCTTGCCGCCGCCGGCGGCTTGGTGAGTTGCGTAGGGAAGCGGACGAAAATGGAATTCCTTGACACTTTCTGTTTCGGCCGCCGACCTGCGGGCGGCCGATTTTGTGCGCCACACCGGGTGAATATGCGGGCTGTAACGGTCTGGATTGGCGTAAGACGATGAAGACGCAGTATCAACATGCACAAGCCGGTGTGATTACCGACGAAATGCGACGGGTGGGCGAGCGGGAAAACCTCCCTCCACAGACCATTCGCCAGGAGTTGGCCGCTGGACGCCTGGTGATTCCGGCCAACCGACTCCATCTTGCCGGCGTGCCACCCAGCGGCGCGCGGCTGGATCCGTGCGGAATCGGCCGGGCCGTGGCCACAAAGGTCAACGCTAACATCGGCGCCTCGCCGGTCAGTTCGTCTCGGGAAGTGGAACTCCAAAAACTTCGGTGGTCCGTCCAGTACGGTGCGGACACGGTGATGGACCTGTCTACCGGGGGAGACCTGGACGCCACGCGGGAATATCTCATCGCCAGCGCCACCGTACCGGTCGGAACCGTACCAATCTACTCGATGATTGTTGGCAAGCCCGTCGAAGAACTCACCGGCGACGATATCCTGAACACCATAGCCGCCCAGGCCGCACAGGGCGTGGACTTCTTCACCGTTCACGCCGGGATTCTGCGCAAGCATGTTCCGCTGGCCCGCAAACGCAAGATGGGCATCGTGTCGAGAGGCGGGAGTCTGCTGGCAAAGTGGATGCTTCATCACGATCGCGAAAACCCCCTGTATGAACTGTTCGATGAAATCAGCGCGATCATGCGCGACTATGACGTCACCTACTCCCTTGGCGACGGCCTCCGCCCCGGCTGCCTGGCCGACGCGTCCGACCGGGCCCAGTTTGCCGAATTGGACGTGCTGGGCGAACTAGTGGACCGGGCCCACCAGGCCGGCGTGCAGGTGATGGTCGAGGGCCCCGGGCACATTCCCTACGACCAGATCGAGATGAACATGAAGCGGCAGGAGGAGGTCTGCGGCGGCGCGCCGTTTTACGTGCTCGGACCGATCGTTACCGACGTGTTCCCCGGCTTCGACCACATCACCTCGGCCATCGGTGCCACTGCGGCGGCGTATTATGGCGCGAGTTTCCTGTGCTACGTCACGCCGGCCGAACACCTCGGTCTGCCCACGCCCCAGGACGTCAAGGCCGGCTGCGTCGCCTACAAGATTGCCGCGCACGCCGCCGACGTTGCCCGAGGACTGCCAGGCGCCAGGGGGTGGGACGACCGAATGTCCGAGGCGAGGGCGGAGTTTCAGTGGGAAAGGCAGTTTGAACTGGCGTTCGATCCACAAACCGCCCGCGAAATTCGCTGTCGCGACCTTGAGGCCGATGCCGACTACTGTAGTATGTGCGGGCGCAACTGGTGCGCCGTGCGGATTAACAGGGAACTCAGGGAAAGCGGCAAAGATTGAACGGAATTCTAAGGCCGGTTTCACGTTCATTGCAGCGGTGCGGCAAGGCCGCCGCCCGGATTCTCTGCCACGTTTCTTGACCGCCGAATGTCTCGGCGTTATCCTACCTTGCATGAAACTCGTCTCTTGAAAGGACCGCCAATGCGCAGCACAGGGGTGTTCTTACTCGCGGTGACTGTCTTGTTGTTCCTTGGCGGCTGCACCGGCAACGACCGGCATGCCCGGGTCGTGATTCGTAACTACCAGGTCCCCTCGTCGTGCGAGTTGGCAGCCGTCGATTACCTCTGCGACGACGGCGCCGAGGTTCGCAGCGACACCCCCCAGGCCGCCCCGACCTGGCTTGCGATGGCCGACGTGCTGGCGGAGCGTTCTGCTGCAGACGGGCGCGATGCTCAGGCCGACAAAGGCGACCTGCCCTACGTTCCATACGCTCAGCGCCGCGGCCGGGCCTATCCGAGCGACTTCTGGCGGAGTTTCGGGCGGAAAGGAATTCATCGGCATCGTGTGGGACGACACCAAGGCCACCGCGACCAATCCCTTCTCCCTGGTATCTCTGGCCTTGGCCGGAGCCGCCGGCCTGGCCCTGTCCGACACGGCCGACGACCGCGTCGAGGAGCATTACACCAAGCACGGTTCGCAACTCAACAAGTTCTGGGACGGCGTCGGCGACGTGGGCGGGGCGCCGCAGTTGCACTTCGGCATCGCCGGCGGAATGTATATCCTCTCGCATTTCACCGGGGACGTGAAAACCTACGAGATATCCAAGACCATGCTCAGCGCGCTGTCCATCACGGGACTCACCACGGTGGGCCTCAAGGCCATCTTCCGAACCGAAAGTCCCAACGGTGATGAGTTCGGCTGGCCCAGCGGGCATACCTCCAGCAGTTTCTGTTTTGCCACCGTTATGTACCACGAGTATGGGCCGTGGGTCGGCATCCCCATGTTGGCCTTCGCCGGATACGTGGGCTATGAGCGAATCGACGCGCGAAACCACGACTTCTCCGACGTGATCTCCGGCGCGCTGATCGGAATCGCCATCGGGCACGCGGTGGCCGCCAATCACGAAGCCAAGGTCTTCGGCATGGACGTGATTCCTTACGCCGACCCACAGCGTGGCGCCTTTGGCGTGGCCTTGGCCAAACAGTGGTAAGTTCTCCGGCGCCTACTTCGCGTAGAGTTTTCCCTTGCCGGTCAATTCGCGCCTCGGGCCGCCCCGCCCCCCGCCGAGGCCTTGCCTACAAGCGGCGACTCCAGGTACTCCGCGATTCTTCTTGAATCTTTCAGGCTTTCCAGGAAGGCCTCATTGTGCACCAGCAGGATCTGCTCGTGCGTAACCTGCCGGGGGACGAATACGTCTTGAGGCCGGAGCAGCCCGTCGGTGTTGAGTTTGAGATAGCTTTTGGCGTACTTGCGGATGTCAAAACTGTGCATCCGCTCCAGTCCCGCCATGTTCATCTGGTAGTGTTTGCTGTAGATGATTGCGACGCGGTTACCGAGGGGCCGCCCTCCGCGCGGGTCTTTAACCGCCTTCATCGATGTCGGAGGAATGCAGCAGGTTTCCATCCAGATGACCGACAGGCCTGCAGCCGCTATCACAGACAGGATGATCCTTCGGCGTTTTCGGCCCTTGAGAGCGAGGACTCCCATGTGTCATGTCCTTTCTGTCGCCATAAATTCTATCCAGCATTCGATGCGCGAACAACGCCGACGGGAAACCAATCAGTACCGGCCGTACCTCTCAAACGGCTATAATATTTCCGTGACCAGCAGGCGACGGACCATCCTGAATAATCTGTGCCGGAAGGTATCGGCACTACCGACCGGACCGGGCGTTTACCTGTTCAAGGACGCCAAGGGGGTGGTTCTGTACGTCGGCAAGGCCAAGTCGCTGCGCCCTCGAGTGTCCGGTTACTTTCAGCCGTCGGCCGACCTGGCC
>JASLZV010000469.1 GCA_030754715.1 Phycisphaerae bacterium | reverse complement strand
ATTCCAAGCTTTTTAGCTGTCACTCGAAGGCCTTTCAATTACAGCCAACATGTATGCTGACGTGAGCTTTGAGGATATGCGAGCCGGGCTTACGGGACTCTATGAGACCGGCTCGCCCCCACGAAAGAAAAGTAAGTAGCCGTGGCAATAGACAAGACTGAGTCGGGGTGGGTCGAATGTTTGTTATGGTTGATACGGGGACAGTTCGGCAATGAACGCAAGTCGTTATTTCATATCCTGAATCACCACGACCGCTTGCACCGTCGCATCAGCACCACCAGCCTGCCAAGGGCCAGCAGCGCCAGCGTGGCGGGTTCGGGGGTATGCCCAACCGGGTCGTAATTCTGCTGCCAGAGGGCCAGGTCGGCTGAGTCCACTAAACCGTCCTCATTCCAATCGCCCATCCAAAAAGTATTAGTGTTCTCTGGCAGGGGGTCATAGTATTGCTGCCATAGTGCCAAGTCTGCTGAATCTACCAGCCCATCTCCATTGCATCGCATGGATCGTGCGCTGGCGGCACAGGTGGGTCACCTACTATCCAGAGGTCGTTTATCCCGCCTACGTCCATGCCAATTGCCGAAGTGAAGTTTTCAGGGAAAG
>JASLZV010000468.1 GCA_030754715.1 Phycisphaerae bacterium | reverse complement strand
CAACAATGATTTTCCGTCAGATATTGACCTGCCCCTGAATTATGTACCACCCTTTATGAGAGTATCCACGCTTTGATACGTGTGGTTCGGAAGGTGAGGCGGAGCCAAACCTGGAGAGCCACACGTCGCCGCAAACGCCACCGGGCTCACATAACCCAGCGAACTGTGCGGCCGATAGTGATTATAGTCCATCCGCCAGCGATCCACAACATAACGTACCTCGTCAATATGCAAGAACAACTCCCCATCCAGCAACTCGTCACGCAACTTGCCGTTGAATGACTCAATATAACCATTCTCCCAAGGACTGCCCGGTTCAATAAACAGGGTCTTTACTCCCGAATCTCGCAGATAGTCCCTGACCACCTTAGCCACGAACTCCGAACCGTTGTCGCTGCGAATGTACATCGGGCATCCTCGAACCGCAAACAGATACCCCAATACTTCTTTTACATCTTCACCTTTGAAATTTCGAGCCACGTCAATTGCCAAACACTCTCGAGTATATTCATCCATCACCGTCAACAGCCGTACTCGCCGCCCATTCTCTAAACGCTCGGATAAGAAATCATAGCTCCATACATGATCACGATGTTCTGG
>JASLZV010000467.1:304-603 GCA_030754715.1 Phycisphaerae bacterium | reverse complement strand
ACAAAGCATACCGCAGATTATCGTCAATCTCGTGGCAGATGATAAGACCCTTGACGGTCCCCCTGTCTGTGGGACCACCCGTTGACTCCTGTCGCTCGGGGACCGAGCAACCGACGGGGGCTTCCGCACTTAACGCAGCGGATCAGTACGTGTTGAGATGGGATTTTTAGGAGGGACAGGTCTTATTCCATAACCATCTCGCCGGGTTTTTCCTGTCCCCTCTCGGGGCCCGGGCCGCCGTGAGGTGGCAGTCCGCTTGCCGGCTCGGTGCTCAGACGGCCCCAGTTGTCGGATTTGTG
>JASLZV010000467.1:0-294 GCA_030754715.1 Phycisphaerae bacterium | reverse complement strand
GCGGAGATTGGCATAATACTCGGCGATCCTCCCTTCGCCGTCGGCCTTGTTTGTCGCATACGAATACAGTCCGGCGCCCTTGAGATAGAACTTGATGCATAACCCGCCGAGGTGTTTGGCTATCGTTTCGCCCGGGCTGGGGTTGCCTTTCCATCGCAGCGGCTGATCTTTGCCGTCCGAGGTGATGGGGATGGAATCGCCGCGGCAGAAGCCTTCGACGACCTGGCCGAAGGGCGTGATGAGTTCGGCCTGGATGGACCCGCCAGCGGCGTCGGCGTTTATCAGGAGTTCTCG
>JASLZV010000466.1 GCA_030754715.1 Phycisphaerae bacterium | reverse complement strand
ATCCGTTCCGCTATGCCAACGCCACAAGCGCGGTGTTGGATAAGATCGAGGAGGGCGATGTGCTTGAGATATTCCGTGGTGTTGGCAAGCGCGGCGATGTCCTGTGGTCGGCGTTCCCTGATGCCGCAACGGCACAAACAAGGCGCAACACAATTCTTGGGCGGCTTACGGACTACGGTTCTGCCAACATATCAAAGGTCGGATCGACCATCACATTTTCAATAGAGGAAGGTCTGTAATGGCTGAATCACCAACATATACAACCGCGCAGATCATCGCTCTCGCCAAAGGCACGACCAACTGGTACGAGTACGCGAAAAGTTCAGCGCAACACTTGAAGAACAACAGCGATGATCTTGCATCACTTGCCGGTGGTGGCGCGCCCGGTTTCAATAGCGCAATCGACTCACGTTGGTATGTCGCAGATAGCAGTTCATCTACGACTACCTATACCGGGGTCACTAACCCAACGGCTACCGGATCGGATGCCCTGGCAACCGGCTACAGCATCATCTTCAAACCGGCCACAACCAACACCGCATCATCGACGCTCAACGTGGGAACGAGTGACGGCGCGGTAACGATCAAAAAGATTTCAAGCGGGGC
>JASLZV010000465.1 GCA_030754715.1 Phycisphaerae bacterium | reverse complement strand
GATGATCTTCTTCCAGTCGACCTGATCTACCGCGAACTGCACTCCCTTGCCCAGGGTCGATTTGCTTACTGATGTTTCTTTGTCGTCCGGAGTCAGGGCGAGGACTTTTACCTGTCCTTTTTCGGCGATTTGTGCGGGGTTGGTCAGCATTGCTATTTCGTCGTCGGGACCGCTGAGGTCGGTCTTGTGCGGGTCGATCTGGTAGCGATTGATTATTACTCCCGCCACGTGCAGGCCCGCTGACCGGGCGGCTTGGATGGTAAGGAGAGTGTGATTGATCGTGCCCAGGTTCGGGCGCGCCACGATCACCACCGGCAGGGCGAGCATAACCGCCATGTGCACCACCCAGAAGTCGTCGGAGATCGGGCACAGCAGCCCGCCGACGCCCTCTACAACGACCGCGTCGCACTTGCCTTCCAGGCGGCGGTACGATGCGAACATGGCTTCTATATCCACCGTTCGTCCGGCGCGCTGCGCCGCTACGTTCGGCGCCGACGCCGCTGCGTATCTCAGCGGGGCGATCTCGTGCAGCGGTCTTCGTGAATCGGCGCAGGCGGCGAGAAATTCGGCGTCCTGGCTGATGAGTTGTCCGCGATCGCGTCTGCATC
>JASLZV010000464.1 GCA_030754715.1 Phycisphaerae bacterium | reverse complement strand
CCGACCCTCAGATTAGAAATCTGATGCTCTATCCAGCTGAGCTACTGGCGCAGACAGTACTTACGGTTTTATTAAAATGGTCGGGGCGACTGGATTTGAACCAGCGACCTCCTGCTCCCAAGGCAGGCACTCTAGCCAAGCTGAGCCACGCCCCGACATTATTCAAATTCGCAGAATATGTTGATTATGTATTTACTAAAACAAAACTAAAATATAAAACAGGAAAAGATTTTTCAAGAAAAAAAGAATAGTGAATTATAAATACTTCATCACTATTTGGGAATGGTGTTAAAAGTATTATATTTGATTAGGAATGATTTAGAATAGTTGCGAAATATGAAAACGTTAAATCTAATCATTTTATTAATGAAGACATTTAACATTTGAGTGTTTGACGCTTTCTTCTTCTTTTAAGTCCTTATCTATCTCAGATTCTATCTCTTTTCTAGGTTCTAATATAAGCTTTTTATACCGTTCTTTCAGGAAAGCCAACCTTTTCATTTTCTTATAACTCTTGTTTATGTGTACCCTGAAATTGGAAACCATCTTTTACTCTTTTATAAACTGCAAAAACAAAACTTTAATTATAAAGCTTAAAAAGTTTTCTGATGT
>JASLZV010000463.1 GCA_030754715.1 Phycisphaerae bacterium | reverse complement strand
CATGGCGGAAACCGCCGACAAGTGACCGTGTAAGTATGTGCAACTGTTGCCTGATTCAAGACTTGCTGTTTTTGCCAGCCGTTATTGCACCGTTCTTGACGATTTCTTTACCGTTTATTAAACGAGGCACAGCCCCTACCCTTTTTCAGCCCTTTTTATAAGGTCAGACCGCCTGCCTTACCTTGTTTCGTCCTATAGTTTCTACGCCCCGCACCAATTATTCCAAGCCCGTTTTATCATATCCAACACGGCGGCCTGTCGGCGTAGGGGGATCAATCCAGCCATGGCAACCACTATGGACAAGCCTGAGTTGGGGTGGGTAGAATATTGAGCATGACGGCCACGGGGACACTCTGGCAATGCCTGTAAGTGCTTATAATTCAAGCAGGACGAGTTTTTTGGTAGGTACAGCAGGTCAGGCACGCTCTCTTGAGGTCATACCTTATCCAATCGTTTTCTAATGCCCAGAGGCGACAGATGGAACGTCCAAGCGCATGAGACGTGGCTCAGCCACCGCCTATGATTCCAGACAGATCCACACTGGGGACGACCAGGCCATGTGTCCGTCTTTCTGAGTCACTCTGGCATAGAAATATGCGAATCGCTTCTCTCCCGCCAGA
>JASLZV010000462.1 GCA_030754715.1 Phycisphaerae bacterium | reverse complement strand
GAGGCGAAAAGGCTCGTTGTGGCGGCCCTGGGCGGGCAGCTTACTGATGAGCAGGCAGAGGCCTTGGCGGCTCTCGATCAGGACTTGTTGAAGCTCGTCCTGCTGGTGATGGCCAAGCAAATCGCCGAGCAGGACGGACGCATCGCCGAGTTGGAGTCGAAGTTGCAGGTCGCGGCGGTGGGCGACCCGGCTACGCCATCGGGGCAGAAGCCTCTTTACACCAAGCCGCGGGCACCTAAATCCAAACGCAAGCCCGGTGCGAAGAAGGGCCACGCCCCCGCGCGTCGCAAGACGCCCCAACGTATCGACCGCCGCGAGGACCACCGCCTGGACGCCTGCCCCGACTGCGGCCGGCCGCTGCAACGCTGCAAGCGGACCCGCACACGCAAAATCGAGGACATCCTCGAGGACTTGCGGACCGAGGTCACCGAGCACACGATTCGCCGCGACTACTGCCCCCACTGCAAGAAGCACGTCGAGCCGGTTGTGGCCGATGCCTTGCCAAAGGCGGCGTTGGGCCATCGCATCATGGCCCTGACCGGCTGGCTGCATTACGGCCTGGGCGTGACGATTTCGCAGGTGATCGGGCTTTTAGGTCATCTTCTTCAAACACGTCTCTCGGCCGGCGGGCTGATGGCGATGT
>JASLZV010000461.1 GCA_030754715.1 Phycisphaerae bacterium | reverse complement strand
TCAGGGCCGAAACCGATCGCGGCACCGTGGCCTTCCAGTTTCGAGGACGAGACGACGTGCGGTTCCTCTCGCCCACGCGAGTGTTGTTTCGCGACGTCGACGGAAACACCTACGAACTGCCCGACACCCGGCTGCTCGATCGCATCAGCCAGGAACATCTGAACCGATATTTCTAGGTCTGGTGTCCCGGCCCCTCCAGACCCGAGCACCTATGAAAAGTGCGGGCGAGGGCATGCCTGAGGGCTCCGGATTGCCCCCCCGCCAGTGCGGATGGGATTTTGAGGAGCCACAAGGCAAAGGAATGACCGGGACGCGCGCCACAATCCCGCCAGACGTGCGATGCGCCCACAAACAGCGCGCAGAATCGACGATCTCGCCCCGACCCCCCTTTGGACCCCCCAGGCAGAGATCGTCGATCTGGCGCGCCGGGAACTGGCGGGAAACCCAAACGGCGCCGAACATGGCGGACGAGAATGTCGCCGCCGCCGTTGGCATGATCTGACTACTCCCACTGCCGGATATAATTTTCGGGATGGACAGTGATCTAGCGGGCTGCATCTCATCAGAGAGCGTTTCGCTACGTTACGCTCACTGGAGCAAGTGTTGCCGTAATCGAAAAGTTTACATTTCGCGTCACGTCATTTC
>JASLZV010000460.1 GCA_030754715.1 Phycisphaerae bacterium | reverse complement strand
TCGGCGGGTACAATCACCTGCCTGTGCGGTCAGCAATTGCTATTATTCTTGACCGCCTATTGTCAGATAGGTGACCATCGACGATACAGGTTTTAACGACTACAAATCAGTAAATGATACATAGAAAAGGAGAAGTTCATGAACCTGATCGATCAAATTGAAGCTGGAGAATTAAAAAAGGAGGCCCCTGCGGTGCGTATCGGCGATACCGTGCGGGCTCATATCCGCATCGTCGAGGGCGAGAAGGAACGCATCCAGGTGTTCGAAGGTGTTGTCATTCGCCTGCACGGCGGCGGCGCCCGCGAGACCATGACCGTGCGTAAGGTTTCATTTGGTGTGGGGGTGGAGCGCATCCTGCCTCTTCACTCGCCGAGGCTGGAAAAAGTAGAAGTGGTCAAGCGTGCCAAGGTGCGTCGTGCCAAGTTGTATTACCTGAGGGACCTGCGTGGTAAGGCGGCGCGGCTCAAGGAACTTAAGCCGAAGCGTGATGCCACCAAAAAGAAAAAATCGG
Source organism: Phycisphaerae bacterium (assembly GCA_030754715.1). Classification (GTDB taxonomy): domain Bacteria; phylum Planctomycetota; class Phycisphaerae; order SM23-33; family SM23-33; genus JASLZV01. The sequence goes on along the minus strand of JASLZV010000460.1, from coordinate 139 downwards.
GAAAGACCGCTAAAAAGGAAGCTTAAGTAAAGCACCCATTGGTTTACTTAAAAAAGGGCCTACCTGGTTCCCCGGTGGGTCCTTTTTATTTAGACCCTCCCATAACTCGAGATTCTTCATCACCAACGGATCTTTGTCT
>JASLZV010000045.1 GCA_030754715.1 Phycisphaerae bacterium | reverse complement strand
CGGAGAGGTCCTCTTGGGAAACAATCCAGTCGGCGTGTTTTCCCTGGAGGATGCCCAGCAGATGTCCATCCTCGGTGCGGAAGACAAAGCGGGGGTTTACCAACCGCCCCGTCCTCGGCTTGGCGTACTGGTATGGATCCGGCACAAAGCGGTCGGCTACCAGTTCCAGCCCGAACTGCTTGTCGAGGACCTTTTGTATCTTCCCGATGTCGACCAGTGGGACGCTTCTGGTAATCCCCTGGCGGTCGCGTCTGAGCAGTTCTCCCGGACTCAGGTATGTCCGGACCTGTTCGGTGGAGGGATTTGCCGGCCAGGCTACTCCGCCCGGGCGGTTGATCTTGGCCAGGTCGGCTTGGTAAAACCACCACCCGCCTGTGCCGTCCAGATGTCCGTACTGCGCCCTGACGCCGCGGATGCGTCCCAACGGAAGGAAGTTATCGCTGCGGATCAGTACCAGGGGACGCGCCATCGTGTTGTCACCTGTGCGGAACTGAGGGCTGTACCAAGTCGTCTGCGACCCGTCGGACATCGCTGGGAGGAGAAACTCCCTTTGTGCCCGCTCAACACCCTCGCCGCGGTTGCGGACCAGGCGGTGCGCCACCGGTGGCACGAGCAGTTCCTGGTCCACGATGATCAGCCCCCCCATGAGCATTGAGCAGATAATAATTGGCCAGACCGTTCGGTGCAGACTTACGCCCGAGGCCAGCATGGCCGTCAATTCGTTTGTGTGGTTCATGCGCGCCAGCGAGAACACGGCCGAGGCTACGATAATCACCCCGCCCAGTTCGATAAAGTACACCAACGTGCGGGGTGAGTAGTAGGACCATGCCGCCGACAGCACCTGTGCGAACGAGTCGACCTGTTCGGTGAATTCGTCCATGTTCAGGAACAGGTCGACCACGATGCGCAGCAGGATCAGCACCAGGAAAAACAGCGCCGCGGTGGACAAGAACGTGCGGACAATGTAGCGGTCAAGCGTGTTCATAGCGGCGAGGGCAAATCACGGTTTCCAACCATCCGGTTCGGCCATAAGGTCGTTCCCGCTTGCCTGTTACCAATTACTGATTCTCGTTCTATTTTCTTGCCAGATACGCGAAGACGCAGGCGGTGACCACGGCGAGCACTACCAGGCCGCTCCAGATCGCCACCAGGCCCGGGAATACCGGTGCGTCGGGGTTTTCGACCATCTTCTTGCCCATGATAATCATAACGATAACCGCGGCGGCCGGCACGATGCTTGTGGCAAAGGCGCTGATGATCTGCCCGCCGCGGAACACCAACCCCATCGCCGCGCCCAGCGACACCAATAGAACGCAACTGGTGCTGTAGGCTATGCGCCCGTGTATCTCCGCAATAATGTTATTGTTCTGCGTGACGACTTCGAGGTTCTTGAGTTTTTCCAGTTCTCTGTCGATACCGGGGCTGTCGGTCAGTTCCTTCACGTTGGAATATACCTGCTGCAGCGTGATGCCCTTAATGGCCTGGCGAACAGCCTTGGGCAGGCGGATTTGCCCCCTGGCCCACTCCCTTCGCGTTTGCCCTTTGCGCTCAGGGTTCTGTGGGTCGTGGACGACCACATCCTTGTTCAGGACGATCGACACCTGCGATGCCTGGGCCGACGGTGACCATTTGGCATAGATTTTACCTGCGTCGGCCGTTACGCTCTGCACCGGTCGGCCGTCGCGAAGCACGGTGACTATAACGGGCCGCCGGGTTTTGTGTCTACCGAGGTTCCGGAGCACTATCGTGCCGCTGCCGGCTGCTCGGACGCGACCGGCCTGGATAACGTACCGCTCGTTTCCGCGGCGTAACTGGTCATACTTTCCGTTTTCCCGCATGACGTCCGCCACGTGTCGGCTGAATATGTTGTGGAAGACCGACCGTTGAATCTTCGTCAGCGACCGTCGGATAAGTCCGCTTCTGATCGGGTCGTCCAGTGTCGCCCGTAACTCGTCCCAACTGTACCAGGATGGCTTTTCCCTCATGGCGCCGGGAATGCGCACCGAGTCGATCGGGCCGGTGTACTCATGGCGTATGTTCGGGCTGTTGCTCTCGGTAAGCACCGGGTTGAGGAAGTTAAACGTTGCGTAGGTCTCCCCGGCTTGCTCGTCGGTGTCAAACCTGGCCCAGGCGACCTGTGCGGCAAACAGCGTAACGTTTTTGTCGCCCTTGGACCGGCGGTCGATGACCACCACCCCCTGGATCATGTCGCGGTCCTTGACCACTCGATCGGCGTGGATGATCCGATAGTCGGCCGAAATGTAATTGCGGGCGGCGAGTTTGCGATACGCTATACCGCGAACGTTGGCCTTGACGGCCGTCGATGCCCGCTTGGCCATCACCGGCGTGACGTTATTGTTGAGCAGCCACGAGGCCACCGTAACGATAATCCCCAGCGCTATCGCCGGGGTAAGCAGCGTGAGGGTGGAGATACCGCTGGCCCGACTGGCTAACAGTTCGTTGTCCTGGCTGAATCGTCCGTAGATAATCGACGCGGCGAACAGCGCCGCAATCGGGAGCGTCAGCGACATCATCATCGGCAGCGTGAACACGAACAACGTCAGCACCTGGGATCCGCTGAGGCCTTCCTTCCGCAGTGGCTCGATGATGGCGAAGACCGTCAGCACCAGCGTAAAGGCCACCAGTGCCATACCCGTCACACGCGCCAGTTCCATGCCGATGTATTTGTGCAGCGTTTTGATCACGTTATGAAACTTCCATCCCTTTCCCGGCGCACGCCACCGGCCGCTGGGGGAAAGGGTAATTTACCGTCTGCCTGGGTGACAGTCCACGATGTTTGCAGGGGTTTACCTGTTGCCGGTTGCCGCAGCGCGGAGAACAAGGCGGTTCATTATCATATCGGAACCGGGCCTGAATCAAGCAAACACCTTTGGTCCCCGTTGATGTGATTCATCCGTGGCCCGGTGGCCCTGCGTGTCCCTTTGCGTTTTGCCGAATCCCATAGTCTGGCGGACAATGTACAGGGGGCGGCCCTTGGCCTCCTCGAAAATCCGCCCCACGTATTCGCCCAGAATCCCGAGAATCACGAATTGCAGGCCGAACAGTCCCGCTACTACTGCAGTCACATTTGCCCACGCGCCGGGGCACAGGCCCAGGGGCCACAGGACAATCGCCACCACCCCGTACACCACTGCCCCCGTCAGCATCACGCCCCCCAGCACGGCGGCCAACCGAAGGGGGCGAAGCGAAAAGTTGAACACCCCCGCCCCGGCCATCCCGGCCAGTTGCCTCAGGGTGTACTTGCTTTGCCCGGCGGCCCGGGAGGGGGCTTCGTACTCGACGGCCGTGTGGCGAAAGCCGATCCATCGAACCAGGCCGCGGACAAACCGGGCCTGTTCGCGCGTGGTCCGTAGAGCCCGGACGGCCTTTTGGTCCAGCAGGCGAAAGTCCGCCTGATCGGTCAGATCCACGCCGCTGATCAGGCGGATCGCAAGATACGCCAGCCGCCCGATCCTGCGGCGGAGCAGGGGGACCCCAGCCGTGGTCTTCCGGACGGTATAGACGACCTCATAACCGTCACGCCAGCGGTTGACCAACTGGGGGATTATCTCCGGCGGGTGCTGGCAGTCGGCGTCGAGGCTGATTACCGCTTGTCCGGCTGCGAAGTCGTAGCCGGCCGTGACGGCCAATTGGTGGCCGAAGTTGCGCGATAACTCCACGACCTTCACGTGCGAGTCTGTCCGGGCAAGTTGCCTCAGGATATCACCGGAGCGATCCTGCGATCCGTCGTCCACGAAGACGATTTCGTATGTCTCGCCCAGGCGGTCGACCACCGTCGCCAGGCGCCGGTAGAAGTCCTCCAACACGTCCTGTTCGTTGTAGACCGGAACGATGAAGGAAAACGTGATTTCTTCATTCAAGTTCACAGCCGTCATTGTATCTTCCGTACCTGGTAGGGGAAGCGATTTTGTCGCCTGGTTGTGTTGCCGCGGGGCTCTGACCGGTACATTGCCATCGGGACCGACAAGCAAGCAGATTTCCTGATGCCCACTTGGCGGATAATCGCATTTTAGTGGTCTACGGCAACCTATCGGCGATATATATAATAGAGTGTGGCGTGGTGGGCGCTAACATAAAAGGGAATGTCCATGCGTAGCGGAACAACATGCCCCAGACGTGCGGGTTTCACGCTGGTGGAACTGCTGGTCGTCATGGCGATTCTTATGATTCTGGGGGGGATTCTCCTGCCGTGGATCACCAAGGCGGTGCAGTACGGCACCAGTGTCGGCAGCGCGGCGTTCCTTAGTTCGGCGGCCCAGGCCACCCGGGTGTTCCACAACGAGGAGGGTTACTTTCCCGGTCAGAAAGACCCGGGCCAGTTGAAAGGCAGCGGCGGGACGTACACCGGCAGCCAGTGGCTGGCCGCCCGGCTGTTCGGATATCCCGTTAGCGATATTTCAAGCAGCTCGCCGAGCGCGAACAGCATTTATCTGGAGTACAAGGCCCACCTGCTGCTTCCGAGCAGTAATCCCGTGACGGACGGCAGGAACAACAGCCTGGCCGACGCCAGCAAGAACCCCCACCCGCTGCTTTACTGGCCGTCGCGCCTGGGCGGCACGACGGCTAAGCAGTGCTACAAGTGGGACGACAACAGCGAGTATATACTCAGCGACTTGGCATGGGAAACGTGGAAGGCCGCCATGTGGAGCACGTCCCAGGGCAGTTCGTTGTATTCCAAAGCCGGCATGAGTAAAAGCACGTATATGCACAGCTACAATGACAACGGCATGCGCGCGTATTTCTACGGGAATAGCAGACTGAACATGGGGTACCACAATTGGAATAACAGCGCCTATGACTATCGTGACTTGTCGACCTACGGAACCGAGGACTTCGTCGCCCGGAACGGGACTATCGACGGGCCGGCTAACTTCCCATGGCACATTCTGCCGCCGCACCGGCCCAGCCCGGTCGCCCCGCTTCCCCAGGGACCCCAGATTCAGTTGACCGGTACACACCTGGCCAAGCTTCCGGGTGAGTTCCTGCTGTTGGGTACGGGGTCGGACGACGCCTACTTCACGTTCGATGATGACAAGAGTTGGGCGGGGCATTGACGCGGCGGCGAGACCCGGCGAACTCGGTGACTCCTTGACCGGTGGAAAAGGCAGTACATGAACCAATCGCCAGCGGGTAATGGAGCCCACCTCAGAACTCAAGGCCCCCCCACGTTGATGGAAGCCCGACCGACCACCCAACCCGATCAACCAGGTGGCGTTGTAGCCGCAGGGGTCCACCTCCGGACATGATCACAGCGACACAGAAGAAATGGCGGCTGTTTCGCGCGTGGACGGCCGGGTATCCCATCTGGTGCGGGTGGCAGGTGACCTATCGCTGCAACTTCCGCTGCCGCTTCTGCCATTATTGGCACGACCCTCTGGGCCGAGCCGAGGAGCCCACGGTCGGGCACTACGCTGACGGGGCGGCCAAACTCGCCGGCCTCGGCACGCTTCTGATTTCGCTGGCCGGCGGCGAGCCCCTGCTGCGGGGCGATCTGCCGGAGATTATCCGCGTGATCGGGCGCTTCCACTTTCCGCTGGTGACCACCAACGGCTGGTTCGTCACCCCGCAGGTGGCCAGGGATTTGATGGGCGCGGGGGTCTGGGGCATGTCGGTCAGTATCGACTACGCCAAGCCGGAGCGCCATGACCTCCGCCGCGGCATGGAGGGGGCCTGGAAACAAGCCTGGCGGGCCGTCGAACTCTTATCCGAGGCGCGCGTGCACGAGTACCAGCGTGTCAACGTGATGGCCGTCCTGCTGGATGACAACATAGACGACCTAGAGGTTCTGGCGGAGATGGCTGCTCGGCGCGGGGCCTATTTCATGGTCCAGCCCTACGGCTTCCGCAAGACCGGCTCGCGGGCTTACGTGCACAATGACGGGGCGGTTTCCCCCCGCCTGTTGGCCCTGCGAAGGCGATGGGCGAATTTCCTGTCCAACCCGTACTACCTGAGGCAGTTCGACCGATATCTGGCCGGCGGGGTGGACCGCTGCCGAGCGGGCAGGGCATTTTTCAACATCGACTCTACCGGCGACATCGCTATCTGTGTGGAACACAAGCACGCACCGGTGGCTAATCTCTACCGCCACGGCGCGCGGACCATTCTGGATCGCCTGCGGTCTGCGGCTGCCCGCAACCGCTGCAAGGATTGCTGGTACAACTGCCGCGGCGAGGTTGAGTGCCTCTATAATCCTGTTGGGCTGATCCAATCCCTGCCGACTTTGTTTATCAACCGCGGTACGGCGCGGAATGCTGGAAGAGATACGCCTCGGCGTGCGGCCGCAATCGGCCGACAAACCCCCACTTTCCACCGGCGGTAGCGATGCCCGTGATTCCAGATCACTGCCCTCCTCCTCGCCTGGAGCAACTTTGTCAGGACGTCTTGAGCCGTGGGATGCCGGTGTGTGTTTTCCCTTGCCTTCTGCTGTTGCCCCCCATATCATGGGCGGCGTTGCGAAAACGGATTCTTGGCTGATGAGACGAAAACTCACCGCCGAACAAGTCCAGGTGGCTCTTGATCGGCTCTATCGAGCCATCGAAAAGCAATTGCCATCGGATTGCCGTGTTGCCGTTATTGGTATCCGTACGCGCGGCGAGACGCTAGCCGATCGGTTGGTGAAGCGACTGCGCAGGGTGCACCCGCAACTGGACATTGCCCACGGTGTGCTGGACATCACCTTTTATCGCGATGACCTTTCGCGGCTGCGCGGGGCACCGCTTGTGCGGGCCACCGAAATCGACTTCGACATTGATGATACGTGGGTCCTGCTGGTGGACGATGTGCTGGCCACCGGCAGGAGCGTTCGGGCTGCACTGGGCGCACTGCACGATTTTGGGCGACCGAAGGTCATCCGTCTGGCTGTCTTGATCGACCGCGGCGGGCGCGAACTGCCTATCGCCGCGGATTTTGTCGGGCAGAAACTCTCGGCTGCACCCGGTACCCGCATCCAGGTCAAATTCAGGGAAAATGATGGCCAAGAAGGCGTCTTCCTCAACAAGAAAAACGAAACCCCCGCCCGCTGAGTCCGGGGCCTTTCTGTGGACGAGAAAGGACCTCGTGGGCCTGGATGAATTGTCGGCGGAGGAAATCGTACACATCCTCGACACGGCCGAGACCTTCAAAGAGGTCTCCACGCGTTCCATCAAGAAGGTTCCGGCCCTCCGTGGCAAGGTGGTGGCGCTGATGTTCTTCGAGGATTCCACCCGCACGCGGATGAGTTTCGAACTGGCAGCCAGCCGCCTCAGCGCCGATGTGCTGCTGTTCACCTCCAGGGGTTCTTCGGTGACCAAGGGTGAGACCACAATCGATACTGTCCGCAATGTTGAGGCGATGGGCGTAGATATTTTTGTGATCCGTCACGGTCAGAGCGGCGCGCCGCACATGCTGGCCCGCAAGGTAGCCGCTTCGATTATCAACGCCGGCGACGGGCAGCACGAGCACCCCACTCAGGCGCTGCTGGATGTTTTCACCATCCGCCAGAGGCTGGGGCGCCTGGCCGGCCTCAAGATCGCCGTCGTGGGCGACATCGCCCACTCTCGCGTCGCCCGCAGCAACATCATCGGCCTACGGAAACTCGGCGCCGAGGTTGTGGTGGTCGGCCCGCCCACCCTCGTGCCCTCGGCCATCCGCGCAATGGGCTGCGAAATCTCCCACAGCCTCGACGATATTCTCCCCCAGGTTGATGTGATCAACATGCTCCGCGTGCAGTTCGAGCGGTTCTCGAGCAACCTGTTCCCATCTGTCCGCGAGTACAGCCGCCTGTACGGCATGAATGCCGACCGCCTGGCAAGCTGCCGCAAGGACGTGCTCATCATGCACCCGGGGCCCATCAACCGAGGCATGGAACTGACCAGCGAGGTCGCCGACGGGCCCAACAGTTGCATACTCCAACAGGTGACCAACGGCCTGGCGGTCCGCATGGCCGTGCTGTACCTGGTAAGCCGGGGCAGAACATGAATGACCTTTTGATCACAAACGGGCGGGTGATCGACCCGGCAAGCGGGTGCGACGAGGTCGCCGACGTGACGGTGGCCCGCGGGTTCATAAGGGCAATCGGCAAGGCCCGAGGCAAGGCCAAACGCACGATTGATGCCTCCGGCATGATCGTCTGCCCCGGTCTGATCGACCTGCACGTACACTGCCGCGAGCCGGGGCACGAGGAAGAGGAGACCATCGCTACTGCTGCTGCTGCTGCGGTGGTCGGCGGATTCACCACCATCTGCGCCATGCCCAACACCCACCCGCCGCAAGACAACGAAACCGCCATTCTCTACGTCCTCCAGCGGATGGCTCGCGCTTCCAAGGCGCGCGTGCTGCCGGTCGGCTGTATTACCAAGGGGCGCCAGGGCGAGGAACTGGCCGAGATGGCGCTTATGCTCGACGCGGGGGCAGTGGCCTTCAGCGACGACGGCGAGGGGGTCGCCGGTTCGTCCATCATGCAGCGGGCCCTGCAATATACGCGAATGATCGGTGTGTCCATTATGCAGCACTGCCAGGATCCGGGCCTGTTTGCCGGCGTGATGAATTCCGGGCCTGTCGCGGTGCGCCTCGGTCTGGGGGGCATCGCCGCATCCGGTGAGCAGATCATGCTCCGCCGCGACCTGGAACTCGTTCAGCGAACCGGCGCGAGGTATCACGTGATGCACGTGTCCACCGCCGGCAGCGTCGAACTCATCCGCCAGGCCAAGGCCGCCGGTCTGCCCATTACCGCCGAGGCCACGCCGCATCATCTCCTGCTCACCGACGCGGCCTGTATGCAGTTCGACCCGAACTATAAGGTCAACCCGCCCCTGCGGTCGTTCGACGACGTGCAGGCCCTCCGCCGGGGTGTGATCGACGGTACCATCGACTGCCTGGCCACCGACCACGCGCCGCACGCAAAGGAGGAGAAGGAAATCGAGTTTGCCCTGGCGCCGTTCGGGATCGTCTCGCTGGACTGCGCCCTGGGCTTGTACGCCAAGGCTATGGTGCACTCGGGGCTGCTGGACTGGCCGGACCTGATTGCCCGGCTGACCGTAAATCCGGCGGCTGTTATCAATCGCCCGCTGGGGACGCTGCGGCAGAACGCTCCGGCCGACATCACCATCATCGATCCGGGGAAACGATGGACGGTGAACGTCGATGCCTTCGCCTCCAAGGCCCGCAACTGCCCCTACAACCGCTGGCGGCTCAAGGGCAGGGCGGTGGCGACCATTGTTGGCGGCGAGGTGAAGTTCCAACGGTAGTCCCGGCGGCCTTGACTCTTTCGTGAGGTGCTTTTCCTTTATCTCTGCGCGGCGCCTGAAGCTGTCCGGTTTTTGCTTGAAGACCGTCGCAACTTGGCGCAAAATCAATCCGGATTTCTTCAGCTTGGACTTCATCTCGATAGACGACGATGGCCTCTGGCGTGAGGAAGCGAAGATGGCCTCAGCAACTCGCGAGCGCAGGCGGCACCGGCGGCATGATCTGGTGTGCCCCATTACTCTTTTCGGTTGGGGGGGGAAAGTGCTGGCCAAGAGCCAGATCACCGACATCTCCGACAGCGGCGCACGCCTGACCGTACCGGT
>JASLZV010000459.1 GCA_030754715.1 Phycisphaerae bacterium | reverse complement strand
TTGTCTGGCCATACAGGACGACGAATGCAGGCCTATCAAAGAGTTGTTCCGCGGTCCGGCAATTCTGAGCGAAGCATGCGGCCTGGAGATGAAGCAATGAACGACGTACAGAACAAGGAGACCAGAAATGCGTAAGGCAAGCAGTGCGGTAGTGATGCTGTTGGTAATGGTCCTGGCTGTGGCGGCTTACGGCGGGCAGGTGGGTATAAGGATCACGAAAACGGCCAAGGCCCCCGTCATAGACGGCAAGTTGACCGACGCGTGCTGGCAGAACCAGACGCCATTGGACAACTTTACCCTCAACAACCTCCATGCCTCGCCCGCGAAGAAACAGACCAAGGCATATATATGCTACGACGACAAGAACATATACGTCGCCATAAGATGCCACGAGCCGAATATGGCACGGATAAGCGCGGGCTACACCGAGAGCGACAGGGACAACAAGTTCCTCTGGGGCAATGACTGTGTTGAGGTATTCATATCTCGCAAGGTCGGCGTCTATTACCAGTTGCTCCTGACGGCCGGCAACGCCCTGCTTGACATAAAGTACAACTACAAGACAGGCGAGGACGGCTACGTGTTGGGAGGCTATTCCGAAGCCAAATCGGACTATTCGTGGAACTGCAAAGGCGTCAAGAACGCGATCCACAA
>JASLZV010000458.1 GCA_030754715.1 Phycisphaerae bacterium | reverse complement strand
ATTTCGAATTTCTGTTTCCAGACAATCCTGTCCGTTTGCGGTTCGATAGCGTAGAGACTTCCATCATTTGAAGCCAGCAGAATATGTGCGTCCCCCACAACGGCAGGAGGTACGAGCCGTCTGCACCAGCGACCGTAACGTCCCGGCCGTTGCTCACAATAGCGCCGGGCAGAGTCTTTCCGGTGATCACCACTGTTTCTGGGTTAAGTTTCGCAGTCGAATGACTCGTTCGTCGAGCATCCGCACAGAGCCAACGCGCCGAATACCGATGCTTTTAGTCCACAACCATCTCGCCGGGTTTTTCCTGTCCCCGCTCGGGGCCCGGGCCGCCGTGAGGCGGCAGGCCGCCCGCCGGCTCGGTGCTCAAACGGTCCCAGTTGTCGGACTTGTGCTTGATAATCTCGCACCACCTCGCACTCGCCCAATAGGCCGCACAGTTGCCCTCAGGATCCGGCTCGATGACCGTGTAAGAATAGAGTTTCGCGCTGCGAAGATAGAACCTCATCAGGATCCCTCCCCGATGATCGTTCGACAGTTCGGTCGTCTTTCTGCCGCTGGTCCAGCGCAGCGGCTGGTTCCCGCCGTCGGCCTTGAGCCGGACACACTCGCCGCGGCTGAAACCTTCTATTACCTGGCCGAAAGGAGTGATTATTTCC
>JASLZV010000457.1 GCA_030754715.1 Phycisphaerae bacterium | reverse complement strand
CAAGGAGGACATTGAATATGTAGAATCCATCAAATCAGACGTTCGATGGCTTGGCTTTGATTGGGGGGATAGGCTCTTTTATGCGTCTGATTACTTTGAGCAACTATACCAATACGCCATTCAGTTAATAAATGAGGGAAAGGCCTACGTATGTGACTTGAGTTCAGAGGAAATCAGAGAGTACCGTGGGACCTTTACTGAGCGCGGCAAGGAAAGTCCGTATCGTTCGCGTTCAGTCCAAGAGAACCTGGACCTGTTCGAGTCCATGCGGGCAGGGGAATTCGAGGACGGTTCCCGCGTACTTCGGGCAAAAATAGATATGGCATCTCCAAATTTGAATATGCGGGATCCGGTCATCTACCGCATTCAACATGCCGCACATCACAGGACGGGATATAAGTGGTGCATCTATCCGATGTACGATTTTACCCATTGCCTTTCAGATTCCATCGAAGGTATCACCCACTCTATCTGTACCCTTGAATTTGAAGATAATCGACCGTTGTACGATTGGGTGCTTGACCAATTAAACGTGGATTGTCACCCACAGCAAATCGAGTTCGCTCGCCTCAACCTCAGTCATACCGTGATGAGTAAGCGAAAGCTCCTTGAACTGGTTGAAAAAAAGCATGTCACCGGCTGGAACGACCCCAGGAT
>JASLZV010000456.1 GCA_030754715.1 Phycisphaerae bacterium | reverse complement strand
CCAGTGTCCTCGTTAGGTGAGGAATCTATCCAAAGTTGAATCCTTTCTTGGATGTGATCTAATTGTTCTTCGGTTTTATCTTTCTTTAAGTCAGACATTTAATTCTCCAGTGTTGTTGACGTTTATACGGCTAATGAAGGTCTTACGGTGTAACCTCAGACTGGGTTATTTCTAGACCTAACTCGTCCAGTTTATCCTTCACCTCTGGGGCTAACTCAGATACAAGTTCCAGAAGGGTAGATAGAACGGATCGTTCGAGGCTTCTCAGTGCCATGAACTCAAAGAACTCATCGGCAGTTGAGATACCCAATTGCTTATCAAAGAAAAGCGCCAAGGTGCAAGCGAACTTCATGAACTCGACCTTTTCTTCTTCATCTTCTTTCATGTTACTTCTCCTATATGAAAGTGAATGTAAACATCTACATTGATGCAGGATGCATCTGAATGGGGGCCAATACATGCACCCCCATTGGGTTACATCCTAACCGCTAAACAACTCAGACAGGCCAAGCCTAAGAGGAAGAACCTTTGCATCGTGACACTTACTACAGCACTGTCCTTCCTTAACAGGCTGGGCATTGTGTCCATGAGTCCAGTACACCTTACCATCTGGTGTGGTGTGTGGATCAATGGGGCCATCACAAAGACAACATACTTTATC
>JASLZV010000455.1 GCA_030754715.1 Phycisphaerae bacterium | reverse complement strand
CAAGATGGTCATTGGCGATGGATTTTTTCCTAGAAGGATTACTAGATTCAGGTGACCCCATTACAAGAGGTCCACGTATTCAGATAGCATGAGTTATCCCCGAATGATCCCCGATGTATAAATATAGGTGTATCGCCTCGGAGAGAAACCAAAATGACAAAATGGATCATCATAGGAGTAGGAGTTATTATTTTTATAGCAGTTATGTTCATAGGTGTTGATGCTTTAAAATGTACAGCCCCATGCATATAAATGTTACCAAGAGAAAAGTGCTCATTAAGTGATTCGCATTGTACCTTGTATCGCAGTACAATGTATTGGCGATGGACTGCTTTAATTATATACTTACTTATTTGCTTTTACGATTTTATGTTCGTACCTATATGGTATGGGCTGAACAGACCAGACATAAGTCAGTTTATGGCAATTATTAATGCAACATCAGAACCAATGGTACAAATGGAACTGATGAAGAAACTCACAGGCCAACATTCACCATTCACTTTGATGGGTGGTGGATTGTTCCATTTAGCGTTTGGTGCTATACTGACTGGAAGTGCATTTGGATTAAACAAATGACCTACCGACTTGACTATCTACAAATAACAAATCTCTACGAGTATGAAGCGGCATTAAAAGAAATTGAAAGCCTGATGATGGCT
>JASLZV010000454.1 GCA_030754715.1 Phycisphaerae bacterium | reverse complement strand
GAAACACCACCCCCCTGTATTAATAGAAAGCCCATATGGGGAACCATCTTCCTCATGTGTTGCTGAAAACACAGTAGTAGTTTTTGCAATATTGTAGTTACTACCACCATCGGTACTTCCGTTAAATAGTAATCGCGCATTATTGGTATCTGGATTAAAAGTATAAAACCTAATAATATATTCCCCGTAAGTTGAGTCAATACCAGATGTAAATTCTATTTCTGAAGCACCAGAAGCAGTCTGCGTAGAAAGCAGAACTACATCTCCTGAGCAGCAGATACTCCAGCGGTTCCCATTAATGCAGCTTTAAATGCTCCTAGTGGCATAATCTTATCCTCATGGTGATTGCATATCTGTTCCAGCAGCAAAGCCGTACCAGATTGTTCCACCATCTACAGTTGTAAATGTTAAAATATCTATTCCACTAGACGTTAATGTGGGTTCTGTTCCACTAGCCCAATCGACTGCACCGGGCCAAACTGTTCCACTATTAGATGCGCCATTGGTAAGTATTAACGTGAATGAGCAGCAACTGCCAGAATCGGAGGGGTTATCAAATGTGTAGGTCGTTTCTGATGCAGTCTGCGTAGCAGTTACAACATTACCAAGCAAGAGATCAATGGACTGACTGCCGCCCCCAGTATTACCAATCGCATTTACCGTTTC
>JASLZV010000453.1:269-669 GCA_030754715.1 Phycisphaerae bacterium | reverse complement strand
GCTGTGGACCGCGGCGGCCATTCCGTTTCTTGCGATCTGGGGCGGCTGGCGCGTCTTGGCCATTGCTGTCGGCGCAGTAGTCTTCTGGATAATTGCAGGCTGGGTGATGAAAACGAAATTAAGACGCGATGCATAAACCAGCGGCCCCGGCCGTCATAGTCAATATTATAACCACCCCAATTCAGCCTTGTCCACAGTGGCTGGTGTGGCCATCGTCAGGCCTGAGGGCCCCGGATTGCCCTGCCGCCAGTGCGGATGGGATTTTCGGGGAGGGACAACCTGGTGAACATGAACCAATTCCCGCGTCCGAGCACAGGCGAAAAGGTCAAGCCGGCTCCACCACGAAGAAGCCACGATTGGCCAAGGCGGGGCCCAACGTCAACGCGACGTTTCACCTGAC
>JASLZV010000453.1:0-259 GCA_030754715.1 Phycisphaerae bacterium | reverse complement strand
GCCGGCCACAGCTGGGCAGTCGCCTTAAAAGTCCTTGTATTCATCCTGCGCAGGCACAAAGACCTCAACACACTCGGCATCTTCCAGCACATCCGTGCCATGTTGTACAAATGAATTGAATACATAGGAATCGCCCGCTTCCACTTCAAACTCGTCCTCGGGCTGTTCGGCAATCAATCCTGCCTTGCCTGCAATTACATAGCCTATCTGGGTGGCGCGATGAGAATGCAGGGGTATGCAAGAGCCCTCTTTCAAGAAA
>JASLZV010000452.1 GCA_030754715.1 Phycisphaerae bacterium | reverse complement strand
ACTGTAGATGGAACGGCGACGCTAACCAACACGGTTGCTCTCGGTAAAGGCCACATCAAAGCTATTGTAGACGTCATGAAAGAGCGCAATATACCCTCTTTTGAAAGAGACGACTACTTCTGCATAGCATGGCCCACAACGTTCCGTACCTTGAAGAACGATCTGGAAACGATCAATCAGTATGTCGAAACCGGGTTCCAGATGATCCGTAATGGTGAAACTGGTCGTTACGAAGGTGTGCGTTTTGTTGAGCAAACGTTCCGTGCGAAAGGTGGCTCTGCCACTGGCATGGGTACACCGGCTGGTGCATGGGCTGGAGGTCTGTCCGATTGGGCAGTATTCTTTGGCGCAGACACCGTTGCAGAAGCTGTAGCTATACCAGAGGAGATTCGCGGGAAAATCCCGTCTGACTACGGTCGGGCGAGGGGTATCGCGTGGTACTACCTTGGTGGTGCTGGTTTAGTTCACAACACTGCTACACAGTCCCGCATCGTTATGTGGGATTCAAAGGCATAGGGGGCTATATGGCACAGTCAACACAAGGTGCAGGAGTGAAGTCGGGACTTTCTGATCAACAGAAAATCACGGCGTCCCTAAAGGAACTCGGTCTCGCTTCAGTGGGCCCTAACCAGCGTCCAGAAGGCGTTGGAACGGCTTCTAAAACCCCTATGGGGACTACACTTGATG
>JASLZV010000451.1 GCA_030754715.1 Phycisphaerae bacterium | reverse complement strand
ACCAATAGCGTCAAGGCGAACCTGATTCGCTGCGTGCTGCGCCGTGTTTTCACGGCGATACTTGGATGCGACTACCGCAAAGACGCCGCTTATGAGAGCGGCGGCTACCAGTCCTGCGAAGCCGATCCATTCCATCAGGAGCAACCGCTCGTTTCACCGCACATCGGGCACACCAGACATGAGCCTGCACGTTGCATGGGCGCTGCACAAAAAGGGCACGCTGTACCACCTGTTTGTATAGTGCAGGCGGGGGCGGGGGTTTCTAAGAAGGGTGTGTTGATCACAGTCACAGTTTCGGTCATTCAGTAGTCTCCATCCATATAACAAGGTGTGGGTTGTAAAAAGTCATTCAGTGATCTCCACCCATGAGGTCGTCGCCTCGTCCCACTTTGTGCGGCTGATGTAACTGGTCATTCGTTGGCCTCCAATCGACCGCCAAACCCCCAGAACAGGTTGAAGACATACCGGTCGGTTGTGGCGACCAGCGACCGGTGCGAGTGAGTCCACGTTGCCGGGAAGATCACCGCTGCGCCCTCAACGGGGGAAACCTTGATGCCCTGCTGAACAAACTCTGTTTCCCCGCCCTCAGGAACGGTGTTCAGGTATAGACACATTGTGAGATGTCGGTGGGCCGCTCCCGGCCAGCCCATGTCAGCGTGGACATGGTGGTACGCCTGACCGGGCCTGTAT
>JASLZV010000044.1:4323-9598 GCA_030754715.1 Phycisphaerae bacterium | reverse complement strand
CTACCTGCTGACGCTGTACTGCGCGATCCGTGGGGCCGGGGCATCCAGCCCCGGACGCTGGTACCTCGCGGCCGTGGCGGCCTGCACGCTTGGGACCGGCTGCAAGGAAGTGATGGTATCGGCGCCTCTGATCGTCCTGATTTACGACCGCGTGTTTCTTTCGCATTCGTTCAAGGAGGTTTTTCGCCGGAGATGGACCTTGTACGTCGGCCTGGCCGTCACGTGGGTACTTCTAGCGGCGCTGGTGCTGCCCGCGGGCGGGCGGGCCGGTTCAGCCCACATCGGATATTGGGAGTCCCTTCATGCTTACGCCATGTCGCAGTGTATAGTGATCGTCCGTTACCTGCGTCTTTGTTTTTGGCCCCATCCACTGATCATGGACTATGGGCTTCTCGTGACCGGCCCGGCGCCAAGTGTCTTGCCGTATGCTGTGATCATTATCCTGTTGCTGGTCGCAACCATCTGGGCCCTTTGCCGCAGGCCCCGGTTCGGCTTTCTTGGTCTGTGGTTCTTTGCCATTCTGGCGCCCAGTTCAAGCATCATGCCGCTGTTGGTTCAACCGTCTGCGGAAAAGCGGATGTACCTTCCCCTGGCGGCGGCCATTGTGGCGGTTGTGGTCTGTGCACATGCCATTGGGCGGAGCCTTATAAATCGGCTGGGGCTCTCGAAAGGTCCGGTGGCAATCGTCGGGCGACTTGCCGCCGTCGGACTGGGCGGGACGGTTGTCGTGATACTGGGGTTCCTGACCGTCGGGCGCAACGGCGACTACCGCAGCCGGATTTCCATCTGGCAAGATACCGTCAACAAACTGCCGCAGAATTGTCGTGCGTGGAACAACCTGGGGGTCGCGCACGCCGAGCAGGGTAACTACAACCGGGCCATTGACAATTACAACATAGCCCTCCGGTTGTATCCCGAGTTTGCCGACGCCTATCTGAACCGCGGACACACCTACCGGGACAAAGGCCGCTACAAGCAGGCTATAAGCGATTACAGCGAGGCCATCAAGTTGAATTGGCATCTTCCCAAGGTTTACGCCAGCCGGGCGCAGGCGTACTTTTTTACACGTCAGTACGAAGAGGCGTGGTCCGACGTGAAAGCGTGCCAGGGGTTTGGGGGCAAGGTCCAGCCGGGGTTTCTTGCCGCTCTTGGCAGGGCCTCCGGTCGGCGGTAGCAAAGGGTACTTAACAGGAGAACATGGCCAAATGAACAAGAAAGCGTTGATTACGGGAATTACCGGGCAGGACGGCAGTTATCTTGCAGAGTTGCTTTTGGACAAGGGCTACGAAGTTCACGGTCTGATCCGCCGCAGCAGCACGTTCAACACCGAGCGAATTGAACACCTCTACCGGGACCCGCATGAGGCCGGCACCAGATTGTTCCTGCACTACGGCGACCTGAGCGACGGTACGGGCCTGCGTCATGTACTAACGGCCTGCCAGCCGGACGAGGTGTACAATCTGGGGGCTCAGTCGCACGTGCGTGTGAGTTTCGATCAGCCGGTGTACACAGCCCAGGTTGGTGCTGTCGGTACGCTGCGGCTGCTGGAGGCGATTCGGGACCTGGGGCTGCCGGTAAGGTTCTACCAGGCTTCCAGCAGTGAGATGTACGGTAAGGCTGTGGAGGTGCCCCAGAACGAAAAGACGCCGTTCCACCCACGCAGCCCGTACGCCTGCGCCAAGGTTTTCAGTTATTGGCAGACGGTCAATTACCGCGAGGCTTATGGGATGTTCGCGTGCAACGGGATTCTGTTCAACCACGAGAGCCCGCGCCGCGGCGAGACGTTCGTCACACGGAAGATCACCCGCGCCGCCACGCAGATCAAAGAGGGCCTGCAGGACAAATTGTACATGGGCAACCTGGAGGCCAAACGTGACTGGGGCTTTGCCGGCGATTACGTTGAAGCCATGTGGCTGATGCTTCAGCAAGACAAGCCCGACGACTATGTGATAGCCATTGGCAAGAACTACTCCGTGCGGGAGTTCCTCGAGCGAGTCTTCGAGCGGCTGGACTTGGACTGGAAAAAGCACGTCGAGATAGATCCTCGTTACTTTCGCCCCACGGAAGCGGATGTGTTCCTGGGCGATTCAACCAAAGCCAGGACGAAACTGGGGTGGAACCCCAAGGTGACGTTTGAAGCACTTATCAGCATGATGATAGAGCACGACCTGACGCTGGCGAGGGAAGAGCTCATTGTAGCGGACCAGCGCGCGAAAATATCCAAGCACGGCAACTCGTGACGGCGTGCGGAAAGAAGGCCCGGCTGTGGAATTCGCCGATCAACACAGCGTTATCCAGTGACCATGATAGATCTAAAAAAAGAACGTATCATCATCACCGGCGGAGCAGGATTCCTCGGGGAGCACCTGCAAGCCGAACTTCACAGTCTCGGCGTGCCTCCGGAGAGCATTCTGGTGCCGTTGATCCGGGATTTTGACCTCACCGGCGAGCAGGCCGCAGCAAGGATGTACGCCGAGATGTCGCCGACGGTGGTAATTCACCTGGCGGCTGAAGTAGGCGGAATCGGGGCCAACCGGGACAATCCCGGGCGATTTTTCTATGCGAACATGGCCATGGGCCTGCATCTGATCGAGCAGGCCAGGCGCGCGGGGCTCAAGAAATTCGTTCAGATCGGCACCATCTGTGCCTATCCCAAATTCACCCCCGTTCCGTTCAAGGAGGAGGCCCTGTGGAACGGCTATCCCGAAGAGACCAACGCGCCGTACGGTATCGCCAAGAAGGCCCTTCTGGTGATGTTGCAGGCATATCGCCTGCAGTACGGACTCAACGGCATCTATCTGCTGCCGGTCAACTTATACGGCCCGGGCGACAACTTTGACGCGGCGACCAGCCACGTCATCCCCGCCTTGATCCGGAAATTTATCGAGGCCGTGCGGCGCGGGGACGATAAGGTGGAAGTATGGGGCACCGGCCTGGTCAGTCGGGAGTTTTTGTACGTCGAAGACTGCGCCCGCGGCATCGTGCTGGCTGCGCAGAAATACGACGGTCCCGATCCGGTCAACCTGGGGGCGGGTTTTGAAATTACCATCCGTGACCTGGCCGACAAGATTAAGCGGATGATTGATTTCCAGGGCCAACTGGTCTGGAATTCCAGCAAACCCGACGGCCAGCCCCGTCGCCGCCTCGACACTACCAGAGCGGCCGAACTCTTCGGCTTCCGGTCCGAGGTGGACTTCGACGAAGGATTGCGCAGAACGATCGAGTGGTACCGCGACCAAGCAGGCGCTTCCTGACAGGGCTAGATGAATTTCAGGCGCCTAGTGGCGAATGCCAGCATGTGCAGCAGTATCGCCCCATGGCGGAACCGGCTGATGTTGGTTGTACCGTAGGTGCGGGCCCCGTAACGGACTGGCATGTCAACAATCTTCAGGTTCATCCGGGTAGCACCGAACAACAAATCGAAGTCGCCGAAGGGGTCGAAATCGCCGAAATATGAGCGATTGGCCGCGATGAGATGGTAATCCGTTTTCCAGAGCACCTTGGTCCCACACAGTGTGTCCTTGACCGGCTGGCCCAGAACCCAGGAGAACGCGAGCGAGAAGAACTTGTTGCCCATCGTGTTCAGGAACCTCATGGCTTTGGCCTGCATGGGATATACTAATCTCACGCCGTTGACGAACTCCGCTTTCCCGTCGGCGAGGGCTTCGTAGAATCGCGGCAGGTCCTCCGGTGCGACGGTGAGGTCCGCGTCGAGGATCATCAGCACATCGCCGGTGGCGTTGGCAAAGCCCAATCTTACGGCGTCGCCCTTGCCCTTCCCCCCCTGCCGCAGCAGTTTGCAGCGTTGGTGCGGGTCTTGCGCGAGTGCCTCTTCGATCGCATCGTACGTGTTGTCGGTTGAGTGTCCTTCGACGAAAATGATCTCCGTACCGGCGCCCATCTCCGGCACTCGCTCCATAATCTTGGGGATATTCCCGGCCTCGTTACGTGCAGGGACGACAACCGAAACGCGCGGTGCGGCGCGGTCCGCATTGGGTTGAGTCATCGGCCGCGCCACGAGCATGTTTGTGATGGCCAGGTGATTCATCGGCCACAACTTCGCCAGCACCTTGTTGGCCAAGCGGTCGATCAGAGGTATGTGCACGGGGCAGATAATCTCGTGCCAGTGGCGGATCGGCTCGAAGCCGGCCAAATGCAGCAGGCCCTGCACATCCTCGACGGTCAGCCAGTTCTGCTCCAACATGCGCCGGGCCAACCCCAGCCTCTGAGCAAGCCGCAAGGGTATCTCCCACAAGCGGCTGTAGAAGTTCAGAATCACGCGGGTGCGGCTGGTGGCCAGGGGCCGCATCTGATCGAACACCGCCTGCACGTCCCAAAGGTCGTTGACCAAGTCGGACAGGATGATCACGTCGAACTTGTCCTCGACCGGAAGGTCGTGTGCGTCGGCCTGTACGAACCGCAGCGACGGATGCGTGCTGCGAGCGTGTTCGAGCATCCGGGCCGAGAAATCGACGCCCACGCCAACCGCCGACTGCACCGCCGCCAGCAGATCACCCGGGCCGCACCCGATTTCCAGCACCCGCCGACCGGGCACCACCAAGTTGGTGTAAACCTGAGCCAGGCGTTTGTGGTAATAGGCGCTCAGGGCCCGCCCGTGGTCTGCTTTTCCGGCCAGACTATCCCAGTGTGCGATGCGGCGCGACTGATATGCACTCTTGCCTGTCAAATAAAGGAGCCTTCCGGTTTCCCCGGGGATTCAGAAAACCTTTCCTGGAGCGCGGGCCTGCTGTAGCATGGTGTCATACAATGATATTCTCGACCAAGCAGGCTCCGTGCATGAGCAAATCCTCGGCCAGGCCATTCATTGAAGGTTCCTCCCCGTCGGCGCGACGATGGTGCTTCGCCGCAGGCCCTGGCTTGGTTTTCTGGGCGTCTGGTTCTTTGCCATTCTGGCGCCCAGTTCGAGCATCATGCCGTTGCTGATTCAACCTGCTGCCGAAAAGCGGCTGTACCTTCCCCTGGCGGCGGTGATTGTGGCAGTCGTGGCCGGCGCATACGTCCTTGGACGGCGGCTTGTGTACTGGCTGAAGTTCCCGAAGAATCGTCGCAAGATCGTGGGGCGGTTTGTCGGCTGCGCACTGGCGGCGGGCGTTGTTGTGGCCCTGGGCGTAGTGACGGTCAGGCGCAATTGTGACTACCGCAGCAATCTGGCCATCTGGGACGACACCGTGGGCAAACAGCGATACAATTGGCGGGCCCGGAACAACCGAGGGCTCGCGTATAGCAACAGGGGTGACCATGCCGCTGCCATACG
>JASLZV010000044.1:0-4313 GCA_030754715.1 Phycisphaerae bacterium | reverse complement strand
GCGATTACAGCAAGGCCATCGACTTGAATCCCGTATTTGCGCTCGCTTACTCGAACCGTGCCGCCGCTTACTATACAATACGCCGCTACGAACAAGCGTGGGCCGACGTGGAGGCCTGCCGGAAACTCGGGGGGGGAAATCAAACCCCAGTTTATTACCGCCCTTCGTAAGACCCCGGGGCGCCGGCAGTGAAAATCTCCACAAGGCTTTCGCCGTCCAGGCCGGCGGGGACAGGTCGGCCTAATAGCCTGAGCAACGTAGGCACCAGGTCCACGGTTCGAGCGGTGGGGATGCGTTTGTGGGGGATTTGTGGGCCGGCCAGCAGAAGCGGTGTGAGCATGTCCTGAGGTCCCAGGCCGCCGTGCCCGGCGCGGTTGACGTTGTTGAAGTCCCATCCGGGGGCGGCAAAGACGGCGATATCACCGGCCCTGCGGGCCCGAAAATACGCCACAATCTGGGCGGGGAGATCGGGGTAGTCGGTATCTATAGTGCACGCCAGCCACTGCCTTGGCGTCATTGGCGCACCGGCCAGGGCTTCGGGGGGCACCCTCTCCCGCCAACCGAAGGGCTCCTCGCCCGATATCAGGTGATAGGAGATCGGCGTGCCTGGTCCGGCGTCCTGGCGGAATTCCACCTCGCCTTTCCTGCGCCGGACGCTAACGCGGCCGGGGCCGGCTGCATAGGCAACGGCATCGACCGATTCATGTCCGGCCAGCAGCGCCAAGAGGTCTGCCGTCTGCGGCCGTGGCGAAGCGGGGCGGCGGATCCATTGGAGGGGAAAAGGCGCCGCCGCCGCGGTGCGAACCGGATAGCGTTTAAGATCATCCGCCCCAGGACGAACGGTCCAGGGCTCGAAGCGCCCGCCGCCGGCTGAATCCCGGGCCGGTTTCCGCAGGCAGATGGCCCAATAACGATCTCCGCTGCCATAGGTGACGGCTGAAAAGTTCCGGTAATAATCCAACCGTCTTTCAAATGGCGTGTTTTCCCACAGGCGGCTGGAGGCAACGTTCAGGCCCACCTTGTCGCGCAGGAATCGGTCCATCGGAAAGTGCTTCGTCACTTCGATAAGACTGTGGTCGGACACAAGTGCAATAACAAGCTTGTCCAGCACCCCTGCGCGCTCCATGTCGCCCAGGACCCGCCCGATCTGCCGATCCGTATGCCGCAGGGCCTCTCGATACTCCGGACTGTCCACACCGTGCTGGTAGGCGCGAAAATCCGGCGCCAAGAGGTAGCAGATGGTGACGGCAGGCCAGTGCCCGCGCTTGCGGGCCACGTCCGCCACGATGTTCAAGCGATAGAGCGTCAGACGATCAACCCACTCGTACCAGCCAAAGAAGAAGATCGGCCCGGCGGAGGACGAGTTCTCGATAAACTTGGTCGCTCCGCGATGTGGCTGAAAGAACACCGAGAATGTCGTTCGCCCGGGCAGGAGTTCGTAGATTGTGGCGGCTGTGTAGTCACCATCAAGGGTGTTCTTCTGGGCGATGGTATCATAGTTTCGCCAGACCAGACGGTTGCGGTCGAACCAGTTGATCCCAGTGACGCCATGGTGGCCCGGGAACCGCCCGGTGGCCAGGCTGGTGAGGTTGGCCAGGGTGACCGACGGCGTGTTGGCCACCGCTCGCGTGGCGTAGAGCCCGCGGCTGGCAAGATGCTTTCCGATAGCCGGCAGTTGCCCGGCGTCGAGCATCTCCTGAAAGATTTCGGCGTTGAGACCGTCCACCACGAACACCAGCGCCCCGTCGATCGTGCTGCCGGACGGCATGTGAAAATCCAGGCCGAACGAACCTTCCGGCCCGCCGGGCGTCACCACACAACCGGCCGACAACAGCATCGCCAAAACAATCGCAGTTGCCCCGCCCGGCGGGTGCGTATGGTTACCAAGGAGACCGGCTGCCTGCATCTGGATACCCCTCAACGGATGTAGATTGGCAAGAAACGACGAAGCCCAGGGGTTGTTATTCCTGGGCTTGATGCACATGTAATTACGTATTTGATCTCATTTAGGCTCGGCCATGCCGTTGGCCTCAGGCGTGAATTGTTCGCCACCCAGGCCGACGTTGAACTTCAGGTTCTTATAGATGTACCGCCCGATGATGTTGCCGTCCCAGTCGTAGCCCTTGACGCAAGTGGGCACGAGGGCCTGGACGTCGATAAAGATTTCGGTTTTGTGCGCGGGATAATCCTTTTTGGGCGGCAGGTAGCGAACCAGGACAATGGCCTTTCGGCCGGCAACTTTCATGTATCCTCCGAAGGCCTCCTTGAGTTCGCCGTGTCGTTTGGCCTTGCGATAGACCTTCAGGAGGCTTTGTATGCTGCGCTTGAATCCAAACAGATTGACCGGTCGGAGGGTGTTTCTCATGGCATCGGAACCGTCGGGGCGTCGCTGCACCGTGCCCACCAGCGTCCGCAGCAACGGGTTGGTCAATCGCACCAGCATTTGGTTGTTGTACCTACCTTCGATATACAACACCCGATCGCCCATGGGGACGTACAGTTTGTTGCCGCCGGGTACCTTGTCGAGCCACTTCATCGCAACGCTAAAGGGCAAATCGACGAACTTCACGTCCATCCACTGCTCCCCCTTACTCGTGCCGCGGATGACCTCCTGCTTGATAAGCGTGCAGGTATAGTCGCGATATTGTCGCTCGTAGTTCTCCAGGCACAGTTCCAGCATGGCGATATGATCGGTCCGGGCCAAGTGTTCAATCTTTTCCGCCAGGGCGTCATCGCGGGGTCCGACGAGACGGCCGTTGATGGCCGTAATGAGCTGTGATTGGCGGATGGCTTCGCTACGGGTGCACTGGATGCAGAACAGGCCAGCCAGCAAGAGCCCTACGCACAGACGGATTCTGCGATTCGTGGGATGTATCAGCCTCTTGAACATTCTTTCCGCCTCAACTCTTCAGGGTTCGGGGGCCATTGGGCCCAAGAGGGGCAATCCGTTGACCTCCAACCCACAGCGGCCAGTATTGCTTCATCGGCTAGGCCCCAAGGTTTCTTGAAGCAATCCGTTGCTGTTTCGAGTCCACCAAGTTACAGCACAATACACCAAAATCCAACGGAGGGCAGATCAAGCGGCATGCCGCAAGGAAAAACAGTTCCGAGATTAATAGCGGCTGGCGGCAGGGAAGTCAAGGAGATTCTTGGCAATATTGCTGTGGGACGTTACCCCTGCCGGCACAATGGTATATGGCATCGTCCAGGCTGGAGTTACCCTAATCATCCCTCTGGTTTCCGTGCGGCGGCTACCCCGGCGCGCGGCGGCGAGGGCAAGAATTACCCTCCTGGGCGAAACTGCCCTTGACGGGTCGAACGGTCCCAACTACAGTACTACCCTGGCATCGGGGGGTAAACCTTCACAAGAGACCACAGAGATGAATCTAGTTACCGGTGCGACGGGATTGCTCGGCAGCCACATCGTCGAGAAGCTCTTGGAGGCCGGCGAACCGGTTCGGGTCCTGGTTCGCCCCACCAGCGATACGCGCCTTTTGGACGGCTGGGGGGTGGACAAGGCCATCGGCGACATCACCGACCCGGACAGCCTGCCGGCGGCCATGCAGGGCGTGGCCACCGTGTACCACGCTGCCGCAAAGGTGGGCGACTGGGGCCCGTGGAAGCATTTTGTGGCGATTTCCATCGACGGCACGCGCAACATGCTGACCGCCGCGCGGGACGCGGGCGTCAAGAGATTTCTCCACGTCAGCAGCATCAGCGCCCACGGGCATCCCGACGGAGAAAGAATGGTGATCGATGAAACCGCACCATTGGGGGTAAACCTGCACAAGTGGAGTTACTACAGTCACGCCAAGGTCAACGCGGAACGGCTCGCCTGGACCGCACACGAGGCCGGCGAGGTACCCGTGACGGTGGTGAGGCCCAGTTGGCTTTACGGACCGCGCGACCGGGCGTCCATGCCGCGTCTGATCCAAGCCATACGCGCCGGCAAGGCCAAACTTATCGGCGACGGGACGAACCGCTTCAATCTCACCCACGCCGGAAACGAGGCCGAAGGATGCATCCTGGCGGCTACCAGCGAAAAGGCCATCGGCGAGGCCTACAATCTCTCCAGTGATGGCAAGATCACCCAGGGCGAATACATGAACAAAATTGCCCAGCGCATCGGCGCCAAGCCGGTCACCAAGAAAATACCCTACAAGGTCGCCAAGAGCGTGGCCTTTTGCATGGAGTTGTTCGGTCACATGTTCGGTCGCAAGACGCCGCCTCTCATCACCCGCTACTCGGTGTGGCTGCTGGGGCGGAAATGCTTTTTCACCCCCGCCAAGGCGCGCAGGGAACTTGGCTGGAAG
>JASLZV010000449.1 GCA_030754715.1 Phycisphaerae bacterium | reverse complement strand
GACTATGATAAAGAAAAACTTCAAGAAAGATTGGCTAAACTAGCGGGTGGAGTTGCAGTTATTAAAGTTGGCGGTGCAACAGAAGTTGAAGTAAAAGAAAGAAAAGATAGAGTAGAAGATGCTCTTAATTCCACTAGAGCCGCTGTTGAAGAAGGAATAGTAGCTGGTGGCGGTTGTGCTCTTCTTTATGCTGCACAAGATCTTGACAAAGTAAAAATTAAAGGTGATGACCAAAAAGCTGGAGTAGAAATTGTTAAAAAAGCTTTAGAAGCTCCGATTAGACAAATCACTAAGAACGCAGGAGTTGATGGATCAGTTATAGTTGGTAAACTTTTAGAAATGAACAAAACATCACAAGGATATGATGCACAAACTGAACAGTATGTAGACATGTTCAAAGAAGGAATTATTGACCCAGTAAAAGTTGTTAGAACTGCTTTACAAGACGCTGCCTCAATTGCTGGATTATTAGTAACAACAGAAGCTATGGTTGCTGACAAACCTGAAGAAAAAGATGCTGGACCTCCAGGAATGCCTGCTGGCGGAATGGGTGGCATGGGTGGCATGGGTGGCATGGGAATGTAATTCCTTTCCAATCAGAGAACACTCTAAAAACATACACTAAACAAAATTAGAACCCTCGGAACGAAAGTTTCGGGGGTTTTTTTATTTATGTTAGAGTAGGGTAAAATT
>JASLZV010000448.1 GCA_030754715.1 Phycisphaerae bacterium | reverse complement strand
TGATCGTGAAGTCGCTTTGCTGGAGACTGTTCTGGACAAACAGGCTGCGCAACATCAGCTCGGCGAAGTGCGATGTGTTGTGATTGACAGTGACGCCGTGAATCATCTTCTTCACTCAACTGGCTCAGCTCTGACTGAACTGGACTGGCAGTCTCGCGATTCGGGGCCGGCCACCAAGATACGTCGAGTCATGCCACGAGTCGCTGCCCATTCGTTTCTCCGAACCGGCCACACCATTGCCTGCTTTGCACTGATTTAGTGTGCTAAACCCCAAGCCTTGAGCCCGAATCCCCGTTTTCAGCCCATGCGCGACGACTGAGGCGGGGGTAGAATTGATGTAATACGCCTCCCACCTGATTCTCGTGCGCGTTAGGCGCATGTTCGGGTTGCGCGATTGGCGTGGATCAGTCATGCTGTTGTCTTCATGGCAAGGAGGCAAT
This sequence comes from Phycisphaerae bacterium, assembly GCA_030754715.1. GTDB lineage: Bacteria > Planctomycetota > Phycisphaerae > SM23-33 > SM23-33 > JASLZV01. The sequence goes on along the minus strand of JASLZV010000448.1, from coordinate 257 downwards.
GACATGCATATCAAGGTACGTGAACCCGGCGATCGCGACCGGTTGAAAGGATGTATCGGCCCCGAACGTGATGCCGAGCAACGTGATCGTTACCGTGCCGCGTTGCTGGCGATCGACGGTCAGCCGACGAAGGCCGTCATGACGATGCTCTCACGCAGCCGCGGGTTCGTTCAGCGGTGGGCGTATGCGTATCGCGATGGCGGCATCGACGCGATCATGGTGCAGCCTTGCGGCGGGTCGGAACCGAAACTCGACGC
>JASLZV010000447.1 GCA_030754715.1 Phycisphaerae bacterium | reverse complement strand
GGATACTTGATTCCGGAATTGGGAATCATGCTCAATAATATGCTCGGAGAAGAAGATTTAAATCCTTCCGGTTTTCATCATTTTAAACGACAGCAGCGCCTGCCAACCATGATGTCTCCGACTGTTATAATGGGCAGCAATGGCCCAGAACTGGTCATCGGCAGCGGCGGCAGCAACCGCATCCGCTCGGCCATTATTCAAGTGATTTTAAATCTTAAGAAAGGTATGAATCTGGAAAGCGCTATCAACGCATCCAGAATTCATTTGGAAGGCAACATTTTGCACTGTGAACCGGATATTTCTTTTCCGAAAAAATGTGAGCTGCCGGAGGATATCCACATCCACCAATGGGACGAACAGAATTTATTTTTTGGTGGTGTGAATGCTGTTACACGTGACGAGGCTGCGGGTGATCCCCGGCGAGGCGGGACGGGTGTAATTTGCTAGATAAATGAATATTTATTTTGGATATTTAAAATTATTAAAATAATTGAAATTATTCTACATTGATCCATTGCAAACAATGATTCTTCTTACTAATTTTGCCAGCAATTTTTGACATAAAGAATTAATGATCGCGGGGTAGAGCAGTCTGGTAGCTCGTCGGGCTCATAACCCGGAGGTCGCTGGTTCAAATCCAGCCCCCGCTACAATGAAAACCCGTCTTATTGGCGGGTGATACGCTTATATTAAATTACGTTTA
>JASLZV010000446.1:258-710 GCA_030754715.1 Phycisphaerae bacterium | reverse complement strand
ATTAAACAAATGTAGTGTTCCGGCGTAACATTCATCTCCACCGCTACCCGTGTCGTAACCCAGTGCTTGATAAGATGTTCCCTGCGCTTGATCGTAACCCGCCAGATAGTACAATCCACTGGATGCATCAGACTCGCTATGGAGAGCAGCGAAAAAGGTACTTGTTATAGTTTCGTTAAAACCCGAAGCATCAACAGCATTCACTTGAAAGGTGAAATCTACATCATCCGTAGCAGGATTTATATTGTAAAACTTGAAGATATATTCCCCGTAAGTCGAATCAATACCAGATGTAAAATCTAATGACGCAGAATCAGAAGCAGTCTGCGTAGAAAGCAGAACTACACTTCCTGTGCTGACTCCCGCTACGCCGAACAGAGTTGCTTTATGTGCGCCTAGTGGCATTAGCCCATATCCAGACCGGCAGCAAATCCGTACCAGATAGTTCCCGC
>JASLZV010000446.1:0-248 GCA_030754715.1 Phycisphaerae bacterium | reverse complement strand
AGATCAATGTCCTGTGTACCGCCGCCACTAGCACCTATAGCGTTTACTGTTTCTCCGTAGTCTTTTACCACTGGACGCGAAACAATGTTATCTGCCATCGAGAGAGTTCCAGAAGCGGTACTCGCCCCAAGGGAAGCAATCGTCGAGGTCCCAGAAACCGTCAGTGTAGCCCCAGATGGGAGCGTAAAAGTATCCCCAGAATCACCTAGAGTAAATGCAGTTCCTGTCGATGGACTGACCTTGTTAGT
>JASLZV010000445.1 GCA_030754715.1 Phycisphaerae bacterium | reverse complement strand
TTCAAGATGAGTAGTGGAAATATCAACGCAGGAACAATCTACCTCTACGGTATAAAGTAATGACTTCAACACTTAAAACAAATGCAATAGAGCCAGAAGGTGCAACGACTAACCTAGTAATAGGCGAGTCTGGTCAGAATACTGTTATCAGTAATAATGATATTCGTGCTAATGTGTTACAAGACGCTGGTGGGAATGCTGTTTTTACTTCTAATGGTTCTGGAGTATTGTCTGGTGTAAATTCTGGATTTGGTAGTGCAATGGTATTGTTATCAACACAGACCGCATCTAATTCTGCGTCACTATCATTTACGTCTGGGATTACGTCAACTTACGGGGAATATATCTTTAAGTTTTACAATATAAATCCAGTTTCCGATGTTGTATTTCAATTTAATGGGTCGATTGACGGAGGTTCTAATTATAATGTAGTAAAAACCAGTTCATTTTTCCGTGCAAACCATGAGGAAGGAAATGCAAATGCCGTACTCACTTATGCAGTCGATAGTGATGAAGCGCAGGGTACTGGTTACCAAGACTTTGTTCCAATGATTAGTAGTGGTACAGATGAAAATTGCGCTGGTACTTTACATTTATTCAATCCATCTAGCACAACATATGTAAAGCATTTTTATTCTAGGACCGACACAGTATATGCCAGCACATATGATATGGATTGTTTTGCTGCTGGATACTTTAATACGACTAGC
>JASLZV010000444.1 GCA_030754715.1 Phycisphaerae bacterium | reverse complement strand
GATCAAGTTACGGTGTAACGAAAACTACAACAGTTTTCCAAGCACATCACAACGAAGCGGATAGTGTTACTGGGTTTTACTATGAAAGTTCGCGAGATCACGCTCAATCAACGGCTGTTCAAAATATGGGCCATACAATAGGTAGTGGGGCAGATGAAAGTGGCGTTTTTGAGATACATATATTTAATCCCGCTAGTACAACGTATGTAAAGCATTTTTATGCCCGTTCTAATGTTTACTCATATCATGACTTTTCAGTTGAGCATCATGTTGCAGGGTACTGGAATACAACTTCCGCAATAAATGCTATTCAATTTACAGTGGGTTCAGTCAACTTCGACGGAACAATAAAAATGTGGGGTGTAAAGTAATGAGTAAAGTGTATACTGATACAGTAACCTCCACTGAAGCTAGTCAAGATTTAACTCTTGGTGGCTCTGGAGATAATGTTATTGTAACAGCTGGTGCTACATTAAAAACGAATACGGTTAAAGATTCTGGTGGGAATACTTTATGGACTTCCGATGGTTCTGGAAACCTTAGTAGTGTTAATGCTGCGATGAAAGGTAATATGGTTTTGTTATCAACACAGACGGCGAGTAATGCAGCGAGCGTTAGTTTTACTTCTGGTATAGACAGCACTTATAAACTTTATATCTTTAAGTTTTATGATGTGAATCCGGCGACAGATAACACCGATTTTCAATTTCAAGTAAAT
>JASLZV010000443.1 GCA_030754715.1 Phycisphaerae bacterium | reverse complement strand
GGTCGTAGGCGCGGATCAGGAACTTGCCGAACGACGAAACGAACGGGATCCGCCCGGCAGCGGCCAGGCCGACCGCCGCGGAAATCATGTTCTGCTCGGCGATCCGGGCCTCGAAGTACCGATCGGGATACTTCCTGGTGAATATCTCGGCGAACGTCGAGTTCTTCACGTCGCCATCGAGACCGACAACCCGCTCATCGGCGCCCAGGGCCGCCAGGGCCGCCCCGTACGCACGTCGGGTCGAAAGTTTCTTGTCGGCCAGCGGGCCTTCCCATCCGGCGGCCTGAAGGCCTTCGTCGAACGAACCAGCCGATATCTGCCCGCCACTCGCCGCCTCGAGTGTCTGCGGGGCGGGGATGTCAGCCGCCCCGGTGTCGTCGCCCTCGGCCACCCCCAGTTCAGTCGCCTTGGCCTCCAGTTCCTCCAGTGCCTTGGTCAGGCCTTCGGGCGTCAGGGTCTTGCCGTGATAGGTGTGTTGCTGCAATTCGCTGACGCCCCAGCCCTTGACTGTCTTGGCTACCACGGCGACGGGCTTGTCGTTTGCTTTGGCGCTCAGGGCCTTGATGATAGGCTGCCAGTTGTGCCCGTCGATGAGGAGAGCCTCGAATCCGAAGGCCTCCAACTTGGCCTTCAGGGCCTCGGCGGACTGCTGGGGCGACACGTAGTCGCTTTGTGCCTGTCCGTTGCAGTTGAAAATCACACGCACGGCGGTGAGTTTGTGGTCGATGAT
>JASLZV010000442.1 GCA_030754715.1 Phycisphaerae bacterium | reverse complement strand
CTAAATTAAAAACACTTTTCAATCTTATATGGTTAATAATTTAAATCAAGAAAAATATACATATCAGAAAATGATCTGTAGTCATAAATAAAGTGTGTGAAATATGCATTTTTTTTATTGACAATAATTAAGTCTCATGATACAAGTCACTTATAGTGTGGGAGAGAGGGCACATAAAAATAAAGAAAATAACTTAAAGAATATTCTAACTTTTACAACCTTTACAGGAGGCACGTAAGATGGCTGCGAAGAAGAAAGCTAAGAAGAAGGCGAAAAAGACTGTTAAAAAAACGGCGAGAAAAAAAGCTGTTAAATTATGGACAAAGTCAGAATTGAGCACGCTGAAGAAAGAGTACCCGAAATCGGATACAAAAAAACTTGCAAGGAAGCTTAAAAGAACCCTGGAAGCGGTTCGTTTCCAGGCAAAGAAGCATGGCCTGAAAAAAACAAAGAGTTTTATGCAGTCTTTATATAAAGCAGCAAGTAAGCCGGCAGCCAAGAAGAAAGCTACAAAGAAAAAGGCCACTAAGAAAAAAAGACGTTAATTTCGCATTAGTATATGGTAGAGCTAAAGAGAACAGATTTATCTGTTAGAGCAGAGCGTGCAATATTGCTTCATACGATATTGCATAAAGATAAAAATAGTGAAGATTCCCTAGCCGAGCTTATGAGTTTGGCTAAAACGGCGGGAGCGAAGGTGTTAGATAGTGTAGTACAGAGAAGAAAAAAGATTGA
>JASLZV010000441.1:418-751 GCA_030754715.1 Phycisphaerae bacterium | reverse complement strand
ATGTGGCCATTTGCCTTAGATCCTTGTCTTCTCGTAGTCGATCACCTGCTGCAACGTCTGTTCCAGTGTGTACTTCGGCTGAAAACCGATCAGGCGTTTGACTTTCTCGAGGTTCGGCATCCGGACCATCAGGTCGTCGAACGCCCGCCCGTACACCTGTTCGTACTCTACGTGGCATTTTCCGCTCTTCGAGCCGGTCATCTGAAGGATCCGGTCGGCCAGTTCTTCGATGGAGACCATCTCATCGGAGCCGACGTTGATGACCTCCCCCACCGCATCGCCGCACTCGGCCAGGGCCGCCAGGGCCCCCACCACATCCACCACGTTGCAGAA
>JASLZV010000441.1:0-408 GCA_030754715.1 Phycisphaerae bacterium | reverse complement strand
CCGGCCGGTTCCGTAGATCTCGATCGGCTCGCCCTGCAGCGCCCGGCGGACGAACCGCGGGACTACCATCCCATAGCGCCCCATCTGGCGGGCCCCTACCGTGTTGAACAGGCGGAAGACCACCGTCTCCAGATCGAACTGATCGTGATACGCCAGCGCCAGGTACTCATCGACCATCTTGCTGCAGGCGTAGCTCCACCGCGTCAGGCGCGTCGAGCCCAGCGTCGTGTCGCCGTCCTCGTCGAACGGAATCTGCGTGTTCTTTCCGTACACTTCGCTCGAAGAAGCCACCAACACCTTGCGCCGAAACTTGTTAGCCAGGTTCAGCACCACCTCGGTGCCGTGAATGTTGGTCTCGATCGTATGCACCGGCCGTTCGACGATCAGCTGCACCCCGACGGCGGCGGC
>JASLZV010000440.1 GCA_030754715.1 Phycisphaerae bacterium | reverse complement strand
TATCGGCTTTGGTGTCAGGAAGGGCTGAAAATACGCAGGAAACAGCAGAAACGGCGTAGATTAGGCACCAGTGAGAACAGTTGTGATCGTAGACGACCAGGACATCGTGATCACGTGTGGAGCTATGATTTCTTATCCGAGCGTTTGGAGAATGGCCGGCGAGTACGGCTGTTGACGGTGATGGATGAATATACCCGGGAGTGTTTGGCCATTGATGTAGCTCGGAATTTCAAAGGTGAGGATGTAAAAGAAGTATTAGGTTATCTGTTTGCGGTTCGAGGATGCCCGATGTACATTCGCAGCGACAATGGTCCAGAGTTTGTAGCTCAGGTGGTCAGGGATTATTTGCGAGATTCGGGCGTAAAGACTCTGTTTATTGAACCAGGCAGTCCCTGGGAGAATGGTTACATCGAGTCATTCAACGGCAAATTGCGTGACGAGTTACTGGAGGGGGAGTTGTTTTTGCATATTGACGAAGTGCGTTATGTTGTGGATCGCTGGCGGATGGACTATAATCACTATCGGCCGCACAGTTCGCTGGGTTATGTGAGCCCGGTGGCGTTTGCGGCGACGTGTGGCTCTTCTGGTTCGGCTTCGCCTCACCCTCCAAGCCACACGTATCAAAGCGTGGATACTCTCACAAAGGGTGGTACATAAATCAGGGGCAGGTCAACTATGGTCTTCGTCTCCCACGTGCTCGAAGATATTGCCAAGTTGTGCGATCGTGTGATCTGGCTGGATAACTGCACTAT
>JASLZV010000043.1:2358-9647 GCA_030754715.1 Phycisphaerae bacterium | reverse complement strand
CACGTGGTCCGCATCGACGCCGCCGGGCTGGACGTTGTCGATACCTGCGGAACCGGCGGGACAGGACTGCGGACGTTTAATATTTCTACAGCCGCGGCGCTGGTGCTTGCCGGTGCGGGCGTGAAGGTGGCCAAGCACGGCAACCGCACCACCACGCGCGCAAGCGGGTCGGCCGACGTGCTGGCTGTACTGGGGGTCAACCTGGACGCCGAGGCGGATGTCGTGGCCAGGTGCCTCCGACAGGCCGGAGTATGCTTCTGTTTCGCCGTGCGCTGCCACCCGGCGATGAAATATGCCGTTCCGGTCCGCAAGGCCATGGGCGTGCGGACGATCTTCAATCTTCTGGGCCCGTTGACCAACCCCGCCGGGGCCAGGCGCCAGGTCATGGGCGTGTTCGACGCGGCGCTGACAGAGACCATCGCCGAGGTGCTCGGCGCCCTGGGCGCCGTCCGTGCCATGGTCCTCCACGCCCAGGACGGCTTGGACGAGATTTCCACCACCGCCGATACGAAAATCTCCCAATTCAGCGACGGCGAAGTCACCACGCACGTGGCCAGCCCGGAGGATTTCGGCGTGAAGCGCGCAAAGATGGAGGACCTGCTGGCCGAATCGCCGCAGCAATCGGCCGATGTGATTCGCAGCGTGCTGGATGGCGATGCCGGTCCGGCACGGGACATCGTCCTGCTGAACGCCGCCGCCGGGCTGGTGGTGGCCGATCGGACCGACGACATCCGGGCCGGCATTCCGACGGTGGCCGAGTCGATCGATTCCGGCGCCGCGAGGACGGCCCTGGATACGCTGGTGGCAACGTCGAACGCATGACGAGCAACTGTTCGTGCGACGGGACGAGATGCTAGCGGCACACCGTGGGGCCCGGGCGCCGTCCGGCTTGACGCTGTTTTCTCCACACGCTAGCCTTGGGCCCATGGCCCTCAGCGCAGCGGAACTGAAGAGGTATTTTTCGCAAGTGTACGGGCACCCGGCAGCCGGTGTTGTCCGCGCGCCGGGACGCGTCAACCTCATCGGCGAACATACCGACTACAACGACGGTTTCGTCCTGCCCATCGCCATTGAGCGGCAGACGTTGGCGGCCTACGCCCCACGAGCCGACCGCACCATTCGCCTCGCTTCCAGGCAGCAGCGCCGGGCCGAGGCGTCTTTCTATCTCGACGGGCCGATCAGAAGAGCCCGCCCCAAGTGGGCCAACTACCCCATGGGCGTTGCAGCCGGGCTGATCGCCCACGGCGCCGAACTCGCCGGGCGGGACATCCTCTTTGACAGCGACGTGCCTATTGGCGGCGGGCTGTCGTCGTCGGCTTCACTGGAGGTGGCTGCAGCCTTGGCAATGTTGACCGGGACCGGCAGCCGCGTGGACGACTACCAACTGGCCCTGATCTGCCAGAAGGCCGAGCACGATTTCGTCGGCGCGCCGTGCGGAATCATGGATCAGGCTATCGCCGTCATGGGTCGCGCCGGGCGTGCGATGCTGCTGGACTGCCGCGACGGCAGCGCGAGGCAAATCCCCTTCGACGATCCGCACCTGGTGATTCTGGTAGCCGACACGAAGGTCAAGCACGACCTGACCGACGGCGACTACGCCGCGCGGCGGGCTCAGTGCCACGCCGCGACGGACAAACTCGACCTTAAGACCCTGCGCTACGCGGACGAGGCGACGGTTTTGGCCGGGGCCGATAAACTCACGGAAAAGGAACTGATGCGCGCCCGCCACGTGGTTGGCGAGATCGAACGCACCGTTAGGGCCGTCGATGCACTGGTGGCCGGCGACCATGCGGAGTTTGGCCGCCTGATGTACGCTTCGCACGCCTCGTTGCGAGACGATTACCAGGTCAGTTGTCCGGAGTTGGACCGGATCGTGGAGTTGGCCCGCCCACTGCGCGACGTGTATGGCGCACGGATGACCGGCGGCGGGTTCGGCGGCTGCGCGATCATTCTCGTCCGGGCCGACCAGGCCGACCGAATTGGCCGGGCCGTGACCGAGGGCTTTGCGGCTGCGTTCGGTCATCCGTGCGTGGTCTTCGCCACTCGCGCCGCGTCCGGAGCGGGCGTCGTGTGTTGACAGCCACCGCACCAAGCGGTATGGTCCGCCTTTCCAGCGGCGGCATCGTCCGCAGAAGCGGCCTTGAGGCAGCTTGATGTGTCGGTGCGGTAACTCTACGGTGAATTAAGGACAATCATGAGCAAACCAACGGACGTTCGCGTAGTCGGCGCAGAGGTATATTTCCTGCCCATAAAGGCTCGTATGCCTCTGAAGTTCGGCGCTGAGGTTGTGGAGGCCGTCACCGGCTCGCGGGTCAGGATGGCGGTGGCCGATAGCAGTGGCCGCTGTGCCGTCGGCTGGGGCGAGACCCCGCTGAGCGTGACGTGGGCTTGGCCCAGCAAGATGACCTACGGGGACCGGGATGAGGCGATGATGTCTTTCTGCCGGATGTTGGCCGAGGGGTGGGTGGGCTTCGAAGATGCCGGCCACCCCATCGAACTGGGCCACGGTTTTCAGCATCAGGTAATGAGCAAACTGGTGAAGAAATTCAACAGCCGGCGCTCCAAGTCCGGTCAGACCGAGCCCATGCCCCATCTGGCGGCGATGATCTGCTGCTCGGCGTTTGATATCGCGGTGCACGACGCGTACGGAATACTCCACCAGCGCGATGTGTATGAAATGTATACGGCGGAGTTCATGAACCGCGACTTGTCGGCCTATTTGACGCCGGCCGACGATGCCGGGGTGGACTTCGCGGACAAGTACCCGGCCGACTTCTTCGTCTCCAACCCACCCAAGCGAATGCCGGCCTGGCATCTGGTCGGCGGGGTTGACCCGCTCGACAAGGATGAACTGACCGGAAAAGAACCGGACGACGCCTACCCGGTGACCCTGGTGGATTGGATTCGAACCGATGGCCTGAAGTGCCTGAAGGTCAAACTCCGCGGAAACGACGCGACCTGGGACTACGACCGCCTGGTCAAGGTCGGGCAAATTGCCGTCACCAACGATGTGGACTGGCTGACGTCCGACTTCAACTGCCTGGTGCAGGCCACGGCCTACGTGAACGATATCCTCGACAAGTTGGTTCTGGAGCACCCGCGGATCTACGGCATGATTCTCTATGTTGAGCAGCCGTTCCCGTACGACATGGAGGCCAACCGCATCGACGTGCGCAGTGTCTCGGCACGCAAGCCTCTGTTTATGGACGAGAGCGCCCACGACTGGAGTTTTGTCAGGCTCGGGCGCGAGTTAGGCTGGTCGGGCGTGGCGCTGAAGACCTGCAAGACGCAGTCTGGGGCCCTCTTGAGCGCATGCTGGGCCAAGGCACACGGCATGACACTAATGGTGCAGGACCTGACCAACCCCTCCCTGGCACAGATTCCGCACGTGCGGCTGGCTGCCTACGTCGGCACGATTATGGGAGTGGAGACCAACTCCATGCAGTTTTGGCCGGCTGCCTCCGACCAGGAGGCAAAGGTGCACCCCGGCATCTACCGTCGCCGCGGAGGCTGCGTGGACCTGTCCACCATCAATGGGCCTGGCTTCGGGTACCGCGTCGACGAGATTGACCGCCAACTTCCCCCGCCGGCCGGGTCAGCGGGCCGGTTTGAATAGCAGCCGGTATAGTATAGCCCTCGGCCGGATCTTCGAAATCGCAGGAGTTGCAAGATGAGCGGCTGCGTGATCCTGGCAGCACAGTCCGACGCGTTCTGGCAAATCAAGTTTCTGGGCAACGAGCCGTGGCGGTGGCTTGTCCTGGTGGGTGTGCTGTTTATCGGCTTGGTGGCCGGCAAGGTGGTGTCGTTCTTTCTCGTCCGCCAGGCGCGACGGCTGGAGGCCGCCGGGCGCCTGGAACTGACGGCCAAGTTGCTGCAGTGCATCGCAAAGCCCATCACGCTGGTGGCGCTGGCGTGTGCAATGTATGCCGCGGCGACCTTCATGAACTTCGACTACCTGGTGGCGGTCGAGAAGAACGGCGTAAAGGTCACCGAGACCAGGTCGCTGGATGGATTCTGGCTCAACGTGTGCAAGGCGGTGGCGGTTCTGGCCGTCGGGTGGTTCATCTACCGCCTGGTGGACGTTGTGGAGCACTTCCTGCTGCGGTGGACCTCCCGGACCGAGACGCAACTGGACGATCAACTCGTGCCGCTGATTCGAAAGACCCTGCGCGTGGTGGTTGTGATTGTTGCGAGCTTGTTCATCGCTCAGAACATCTTCCACTGGAACATCGGGGCACTGGTAGCCGGGCTTGGCCTGGGCGGTCTGGCCTTTGCGCTGGCAGCCAGGGACATGTTGGCCAACTTGTTCGGCTCGGTGACGATTTTCGCCGACCGACCGTTCCAACTGGGTGACCGGATCAGGGTCGCTGGAAACGACGGCATGGTCGAGGAAGTGGGATTCCGCTCCACGCGAATACGCACCCTCACCGGACACCAGGTCACGCTGCCCAACGCGGTGGTGGCCAACTCGCCCGTCGAAAACATCGGCCGCCGCCCTTTCATCAAACGCTCACTGGATGTCACCGTAACGTACGACACCTCGCCGGAGAAAGTCCACCGCGCCGTGGAGATCCTGCGCGAGATGTGCGACGCGCGGAAGGGGCATTTCGACCCCGATTTCCCGCCGCGGGTGTTCTTCAGCGAATTCAACGCCGACTCGCTAGGCATCAGCGTGTTCTACTGGTTCACCCCACCCGACTGGTGGGGGTTCCTGGCCTTCAATCACGAGTTCAACATGGAACTGCTCCGCCGGTTCAACGAAGAAGGTATCGAATTTGCCTTTCCCACCCAGACCTTGTACGTCCGTCAGGATTCGCCGCTTGAGGCGGATGTGCGCATCAAGCCGTCGAATCAACCGCGATAAACACGGGGCGGAAACCGGCAGGTCGAAGCCAAAAGCAGGGGGCTGCACCACTCATTCGAGCGTTTCGCTGCGCTTATAGAGGCGGGTTCCCAGTTGGCGGTTGTAGGAGGTGAACGACGCGCTGGGGTCCGGGTCGTTGGCGATGTTCCGCAGTGTCATGAACATCTTGGCGTCGAGGTTGTCCAGGTAATGAATGAAATACGCCTCGGGAATGGCCGGCAACTTCGGCGAGCCATACTCGTACAGACCGTGGTGCGATAAAATGATGTGCTGAAGCAGGTCCACCGTCTTTTGCGGGAAGGGTTCGGAGGTCTCTTCGGCGACGGCAGAGGCCTTTTGGTCCAGCCAGATCGCCGCGATGGTGATGTGCCCGACCAGTTGACCGCGATCTGTGTAGCCGATCGCCACGCCGGGGGTCAACTCGGCCGCTTTGCCCATGTCGTGCAGGAATATGCCCGTCAGGACCAGGTCCGCGTTGAGTTTGGGATACAGCGGTAGCAGGGCCCTGGCCGCTCGCGCCATATTCAGCGTGTGCTCCAGCAGGCCGCCGATGAACGGGTTGTGTATTTCCATAGCCGCTGGGCTCTTCTTGAACGCCGCCACAAACTCCTGGTCCTCCACGAACTTCTTAATCAACATGCGCAGGTGCTTGTTCTTGACATCGCGGATGATTTCAAGCAATTGCGCCCACATTTCCTCCACGTCGTACGCGCTGACGGCCAGAAACTCGCCGATGTCCACCTTGTCGGCCGGTACGGGACGGCAGGCGTCAATAATGATCTGGAGTGTGCCCTTGTAATCCTCACTGCGCCCCTTGACGTGCAGGTACCCCCCCTCGGGAATCGAGGCGTAAATCGACTCGTTGGCCTGCCACATGCGGACCGGGATCGTACCGGTCTTGTCGGCCAGCGTACACTGCACGTACAGCCCGCCCGACCGTGTAGTACGCAGGTCCTTGTCGCGAACCAAAAAGACCTGATTTACCTGCTGGTCGGCGGTCAATTGGTTGACGTGGACGCGATTGTCAGACATAATCAAAAGTGTAACATTCCCCCGGCGGCGTGGAAACAACCCTTTTCCCGGCTGTTCCAGATCGCGGCGGACCATCCGAACCTTGAAAAGAACCGGTCTTGGCGGTATAAGCACCGCCGTTGGCCACGGGGGCAAACGCCAACTGCGAGAAACAACGATGCGTTACAGCGATATGCTGATTCCGACGGTCAAGGAGGTGCCCGCCGAGGCGGAAATACCCTCTCATCGGCTCATGATCCGCGCCGGGTTCATCCGCAAGGTCGCCAGCGGAACCTACACGTACCTGCCGCTGGGCTGGCGGAGCCTGAAGAGAATCATGGACATCATCCGCCAGGAGATGGACGTCGCCGGAGCCCAGGAAATCCTCATGCCTGTTCTTCAACCCATCGAACTGTGGCAGAAGACCGGGCGGGACCGGGACTACGGACAAACCCTGGCCTGCTTCACAGACCGTCATGGCCGTCGGAACGTCCTGGCCCCGACGGCTGAGGAGGTCGCCACCGCCCTGGCGGCCCAGGAAATCAAATCGTACAAGCAACTGCCGATCAATCTGTACCAGATCCAGACCAAGGTGCGCGACGAGTTCCGCCCGCGGTTCGGCGTACTTCGCAGCCGTGAGTTCCTGATGAAGGACGCTTACAGTTTCAACGCCTCGCCCCAGAGTCTCGATGAGTCATACAAGCAAATGTACGAGGCGTACTGCCGCATATTCGACCGCTGCGGCCTGGTGTACGTGGTGGTGGAAGCCGAATCGGGCGAGATGGGCGGATCGGGTTCACAGCAGTTCACCATCCCGTGCGACAACGGCGAGGACGTGATTGTCCAGACTGAGGACGGCCGGTATGCGGCGAACATCCAAAAGGCGGACGTGGACCCGCCCGTCAGGGTCGCCGCCAAGCCACAAAAGGTCCCTGCCCCCCAAGAGGTCCACACCCCCGACGCCGGCACCATCGAGGCGGTCTGCAAACTTCTGGGCACCAGGCCGCCCGAAATGATCAAGACGATGATTTACATCGCCGCCGGCGACCTGATTGCCTGCCTGATCCGCGGCGACCATGAACTGAACATCGAGAAACTCACGCAGGCCACCGGCGGAAAGCACATCGAGCCGGCTGACCAAGCCGCCATCAGGGACGTTACCTGTGCGGAGGTCGGTTTTGCCGGGCCGGTCGGTCTGACCGACAAGTTCGCCCACGTGTTCGTCGATCCGTGGGTGGCGGCGATGGGCGCGGGCGTAACCGGGGCCAACAAGACCGATTACCATCTCAAGAACGTCGTGCCTGGGAGGGACTTTCCGCTGGAAGGCAAAAACATCGCCATTGTCGATATCCGAAATGCTGTTGACGGCGACACGCTGGGTGGAAAGAAGCTCCTGTTCCGCCGCGGGATCGAA
>JASLZV010000043.1:0-2348 GCA_030754715.1 Phycisphaerae bacterium | reverse complement strand
GGGCACAAAATACAGCGAAAAACTCGGCTGCACCTTCCTGGACGACAGCGGTTCGCTAACCCCCTGCATCATGGGCTGCTACGGCATCGGGATCAATCGCATCCTGGCTGCGGCCATCGAGGTAGGTAATGACAAGCGCGGCTGCATCTTGCCGATTCACATCGCCCCGTTCGAGGTGGAAGTGATCCTGCTGAACAACGACCAGCAGTCGGTGCGCGCCGAGGCCGAGCGGATTTACGGGGAACTGAAGTCAGCCGGCGTGGATGTGCTGCTGGACGACCGCGACATCCGCCCCGGTGTGAAGTTCAACGACGCCGACTTGATAGGCCTTCCGCTGCGCGTAGTGGTGGGGCAGCGCGGACTCAAGGAGGGTAATGTTGAGGTAAAACGTCGCACCGACGACAGCGCAACACGCGTGCCGATCGGCGAGGCGGTCGGCAGGGTTCTGGATATCGTTAGGGAATTGAAAAGCCGGTGAGCGACAGGACGGCCAACGCGCCTGCGGCCGCCGGGCCAAGGCGGCGCAACGCAATTCGCGCCGAAAGGCTTGCCCGCAAGCAGCAGGCCCGCAACCGTTACCTGGACTGTCTGGCGTATCTGGGCGCCCGCGTGGCGGTGACGTTCCTGGAGATGTTGGGCCAAACGGTCGGCTACGCCTTGGCCGATGTGGTCGGCGCGGCCTTGTACCACTTGGATCGGCGCCACCGCGAGCGGGCCCTGGGCCATCTGCGGATGAGCTTTCCCCACTGGTCCGAGCAGAAGATCCGCCGCGTGGCCAAGGCCTCCATCAGGAACATGGTCTGTATGGGGCTTGAGTTGTTCTTGGCGCCCCGCTGCATCTGCCCCGAAACCTGGCGGCGGTACATCCGGCTTACCAACATGTCCCAGGTTATTCGCATATTGGTGGAGCAAAAGACCCCGCTGGTGCTGGTGACAGGACACTTCGGTAACTGGGAACTGGCGGGATACTTCTCCGCCGTCATCGGCCTGCGGACGTACACCGTGGCGCGACGGCTCGACAATCCCTACCTCAATGACTTCATCTTCTCCGTGCGCGAACGGGCCGGGCAAAAAATGATCTACAAGAGAGGGGCAGCCAAGGCGGTTGACCAGGCGCTGGAAAAGCGCCAGGCCGTATCGGTTGTCTGTGACCAGGACGCCGGCCGGCGAGGCGTGTTCGTGGACTTTTTCGGTCGACCGGCCAGTACGTTCAAGTCGATCGCCCTGATGGCGATGCAGTTTGATGCCCCCATTGCCGTAGTGTGCTGCCGGCGCCTGGGACGTCGGTTTAGCTTCGAGATCTTCGCGCAACAGATTATCCACCCTCATCAGTGGTCCGAGCGGGACGACCCGTTGCGATGGATCACCCAGGAATATACCCACGCCCTGGAACAGGCCGTTCGAGCCCAGCCGGACCAGTACTTCTGGATGCACCGGCGATGGAAACATCGCCCTCCAGACCAGGAGCGCGGGGAAGACGGAATTGCGTGATTCGTTGCCGGTTGACCGGTCAGGTGGTCGATTGGTAGCGGATGCCGGAAAGACAAAGGTTGTGTCCGTGTTTATCCGCGTCCGTTGCGGCGATCAACCGGAAAGTTCGGCTTTGCGTTTTTCGACCAAGGCCTTTTTATCGGCGGGCATGTCGTCCTCGGCCAGGAGTGCGTTGCAACCGTCGATAAAAAATGGCCGGGCAAAATCGGAGGTATAGACTCGCTCGTCCACCTTGCGGTTTGTCACACTGGCGAGAAACCCCTCAAACTCCTGGAAGTAACTACCGTAGATGTGGAACGAATCGGCGATGTGGAGGTACTCACCGGGCTCCACGCCGATCTGCCGGGCGGCCTGGCGCTGGATTTCAGTGAAGGCATACATGTTCATGAAGGCGGCCTTGAAGGCGTCGTTGCTGCGCATGTGGACGTTCATGTGCAGTTTGCCGTTGTTGACGCGGAACCACAGACGCTGGAGGCACGTCGGGTCGGAGATGTTCATGTCGTTCCAGACTTGCCACGTGACAGCCTGCGCGCGGCGGGTGTGTCTGGCGTCTTTGAGTTTGTCCACGGCGCCGGCGAGTTGGTCAAATATTCCTTTGCCGGGGACATCATACGCAAACAGCCGTTCGTGGTAGGTGTATTCCCACTTCCCGGCGGCTGGATCAATCCAGTGGTCGTGTACGCCGTAGAGGACCTCGGCACGGTATTTTTCCAGGTCGTCCAGCCCGCCGGGCATAGCGCGGTGGATGCGAGGCTCGTCGAAGGGCTGCGTCACGTGAATCAGTGCAGTCACGTCGCGGCTGGAGGGGTCACCATCGTGGTCGTACTCGGTGGGGAAACTCTCGCCGGTCTGCCAGC